>NZ_CAWPNJ010000062.1:0-47568 GCF_963889195.1 Calothrix sp. FACHB-168 | reverse complement strand
ACCACAATCTACTTAATTCGTTGATTTTTCCATTTTTGGGTGTAAAGCTTGTCACTCAGTTATCCTGAGTTACTTTGTCATGTGTTTAGTCTAAACTCCAGTGATTAAGTCTCTAGTTTATTTTTTCTGGGCTGGTTTATTTGAAATAGCAGGTGGTTACTTAATTTGGTTATGGTTGCGGGAAGGTAAACCTATTTGGTGGGGAATATGTGGTGGAATAGCTTTAGCTATTTATGGAATTATCGCCACCCTTCAACCTGCAAATTTTGGCAGAGTTTATGCTGCTTATGGTGGTGTATTTATAGTGATGGCAATGCTTTGGGGATGGAAAGTAGACGCTGTAGCTCCAGATATATATGATTTAATAGGAGCATTTTTTAGCTTGATTAGTGTCTTTGTAATTATGTATGGACGCAGCATATAGAAATCCGATGCTGACTGATTTGGACATTATTGTAGAGACTGGTATTGAGATATGAACAATTAATTATTTTCAGAGTTATTGAGTATAGCTATGGCAGTATTTATAGGTAAGAGCAATCAAAATTACTACCCAAATAATTGATTTTGCTGTTAAGACTAATGAGAATATTTCTGATTTATTACTGATTAGTAGTAACTGCTCTGTGAAGAGGTAATGTACCATACCATAAAAAACTAAAAAAAATTGAGAAAATAAATTACATTTATCGAATATAAAAATGTAATTATTGTATCTTTATACGATTATTCAATATTTATCATAGGCAATTAGTATTATATTTCTATTAACCTTTCTAAATAACTAAAGTTGATAGCCCAAAGAAATATAGAGTATAAAAAAGTACTCTCATTTGGAGAAGGAAATCAACTATCTAGGCGATCGGGGACAAAAAAGTGTTGAAGAAAGTTGTCATGATTGGGGTGATAACCCTATTACTGCTGGGAGTCCCGCTCATGGGCGATGCTTTAGCCCAAGCGGCAGCTACTCCTCCACCGACAGCTGATACTGGAGATACAGCATTTATGCTGATTTCAGCAGCACTAGTGCTGTTGATGACACCAGGATTAGCATTTTTCTATGGTGGATTTGTGCGATCGCGCAATATCCTCAACACATTGATGATGAGCTTTGTGTTAATGGCCATTGTTGGAGTTACCTGGATTCTTTGGGGCTATAGCCTTTCCTTTGCCCCAGGAACGCCATTTATTGGTGGATTGCAGTGGCTAGGTTTGAATGGCGTTGGCTTGGATGTGACTGGTTATCTCCAAGGCTCCAACCCGCCTGAGGTTGTTTCCTATGCAGGGACAATACCGCACCAAGCATTCATGATTTATCAAGCCATGTTTGCCATTATCACCCCAGCCTTAATTTCTGGAGCGATCGCCGAGCGCATGAGCTTTAAAGCTTATGCTTTGTTTGTGCTGCTATGGTCAACCTTTATTTATACTCCCTTAGCCCACATGGTTTGGGCTAAAGGTGGATTTTTAGGCTTGTATGGTGGTTTGGGTGCGCTTGACTTTGCTGGTGGAACAGTAGTTCACATTAGTTCGGGCGTTTCTGCTCTCGTCGCCGCGATCGTTCTTGGCCCTCGTAAAAGCCATCCCGATCGTCTCAGCCCACCGCACAACGTTCCTTTTATCTTGTTGGGTGCGGGCTTGCTGTGGTTTGGTTGGTTCGGCTTTAATGCTGGTAGTGCCTTATCTATTGCTAGTGGAACTTCTGGAAACTTCGTCACCAATGCAGCCACAACAGCTTTTGTCGCCACCAATACCTCAGCCGCAGCAGGCGCTTTAATGTGGTTGATTTTGGAAGCAGCTTTACGCGGTAAGCCTACCGCCGTAGGCGCAGCTACCGGAGCCGTCGCTGGGTTAGTCGGTATTACCCCAGCCGCCGGATTTGTTACACCTTTATCAGCGATTTTAATTGGCTTCATTACTGCTTTTGTTTGTTTCTATGCTGTCAGCTTCAAACACAAATTAAAAGTTGACGATGCTTTAGATACCTACCCAGTGCATGGTGTTGGCGGTACAGTTGGTGCAATTTTAACCGCAATCTTCGCCACTGCAGAAGTCAACTCATCTGGTAAAAATGGTGTACTCAAGGGCAATTTTAGCGAACTAGGAGTTGAACTAGTAGCTATTATTATTGCCTATGTAATTGCGGCGGTAGGTACTTGGATCATTTTGAAGATTATTGAAGCCACAGTTGGTTTGCGCGTCAAAGAAGAAGCCGAATACCAAGGTTTGGATATTAACGAACATGGAGAAGAAGGTTACAACTCCGAGTTTAGCGATCGCATTAATGTTTCATAGCCAATAGGTAACTTTACTATTAATCTTCTCTGCAAGTCCGATAGACTATCAAGCGTAATAAACTGTATCTCAGTAATTCTCAACCCTCTGAATTTTTGCCTGATATACTAGGTAATTTTCAGAGGGTTATTTGTTAATTTTTATGGCTAAGTTTTTATCGAGTTCAGAGAATTCTCAATCAAAAATATCCTATTGTTATGTAAACAGAAACAGCAGAAGCAACAGCCTCTAATTATCGGCTGCGCTCTGAAAATTGCCTAATTTCTGCCATTTCCCCAGTTAAATAATAGTCAATTAGCCATCGCTGTCATTAAATTAGCTGCTAAATTATCAACATCCTAGTAAATGAAAATAAATTCCTTCTAGTCAATCTCAAGCAATATACAATAATCACCACAACGTTTCTTAGCAGATAGTGTGTATGCGCTTTCATGCTCCATTGAAATGTTATCTAGATATGATGTAGCAGTTAGCTGCTTTTTCCATAGCAGCATTTAAACCTTAAGATATTTTTGATAGTTCTTACGGGAATAGATGACAATAATATCAGTGCTAGCTGTGAGAATTCAGCGATGACAGAGCTTTCAAGGGTAAGGGAGTCCACGCTTGTATGTCAGAATTATGGAATATCTTGTTTAGTTCCGAAACTTTTATCCCGCATGGGCACTGCTATCTGTGGAAAACGGATTTAGTTTGGCTACACATCCTATCTGATGCAGTTATTGCGATCGCTTATTACTCAATTCCCTCAACACTTTTTTACTTCGTTAACAAGCGTCAGGATCTTCCCTTCCATTGGGTATTTCTGCTTTTTAGTGGATTTATTGTAGCTTGTGGCACTACTCACCTCATGGAAATTTGGACGCTTTGGCATCCAACTTACTGGCTATCAGGATTAATTAAAGCCTTAACGGCAACTATATCTTTATTTACAGCCTTACAACTTGTTCCTTTAGTTCCCCAAGCTTTAGCACTTCCTAGTCCGGCTCAATTAGAACAAGCTAACCAACAACTGCAAACACAAATAACTGAGCGCTTAAAAATCGAAGCCGAACTGAGAAAATACCAAAATCATTTAGAAGAGTTAGTCAATATTCGTACTAACGAGATTGTTCAAACTAACCAAAAACTCCAGCAAGAAGTCACAGAACGCCAACGCATTTTAGAAGCTTTGCGTCAAAGCGAAGAACGCTATCGTTATTTAGCTGAGGCTATTCCTCAACTTGTATGGACAGCTGATGCTAACGGTGAATGTGATTATTTTAATCAAAATTGGTGTAATTATACTGGGCTAACAATAGAACAATCTTTAGGTTCTGGTTGGGTAGCTGCCTTGCATCCCGATGACGTACAAATTACTTCTGAAACTTGGTTAAATGCTATCAGCAATAGCAGTTTATATGAAACAGAATACCGCTTTAAACGGGCATTTGATAATACCTATCGTTGGCAATTAGCACGAGGTTTACCCTTAAAAGATAACCAAGGTTATGTAGTTAAGTGGTTTGGCACTTCTACAGATATTCATGAACAAAAAGAGATCCAACAAGAGCGCGCTGAATTACTAGAATTAGAACAAGCAGCCAGAGCTAAAGCAGAAACAGCGAATCGAATTAAAGATGAATTTCTCGCAGTACTTTCTCACGAACTACGCACGCCAATGAATGCAATTTTGGGCTGGTCAAAGTTGTTACAAACTAGCAACTTAGAACCAGAAAAAAAATTGCAAGCTCTAGCAACAATAGAACGTAATGCGAAATTACAGCTGCAACTCATTGAGGACTTGCTGGATATCTCCAGAATTTTACAAGGTAAATTAACACTAAATGTTACCAATATTTACTTAGAATCTATCATTTGGGCTGCAATAGAAACAATGTCTGTAGCTGCACAAACCAAGTCAATTCAGGTGAGTACAGTATTTACAGCCGATGTGGGGCCAGTATTAGGTGATGCAACTCGCTTGCAACAAGTAGTTTGGAATTTACTTTCTAACGCTGTTAAGTTTACTCCCAACGGCGGTAGGATAGAAGTACGCTTGAGCAAGGCTGATGGCTATGCTCAAATTATCGTCAGCGATACAGGTAAAGGAATTAGCTCTGAATTTTTACCTTATGCATTCGATTACTTCCGTCAAGCAGATAGCAGTTCTACGAGAAGATTTGGCGGCTTAGGTTTAGGTTTAGCAATTGTTCGGAATATAGTAGAAATGCATGGCGGTACAGTGACAGCACTGAGTCAAGGCGAAAATCAAGGTGCAACTTTTACTGTAAATTTACCGCTAGCGAAAACCGAAAATCAAGATTTAATCGCAGCACAAGATTCTTCCTCAGACTTAAAATCTAAGTTTTTGTCCCTAGCTGGGGTGCAAATTTTACTCGTTGACGATGATGCAGATTCCCTAGATTTTGTGGCGTTTGTCTTAGAAGAAGATGGCGCACAGGTGAGAACAGCATCTTCTGCATTAGCAGCATTACAAGCCATAGAACAGGAAAAGCCAGATATATTAGTCACCGATATTAGTATGCCTGATATGGATGGCTATACCTTACTGCGCCAACTGAGAACTTGGAGTTCAGAACAAGGGGGACAAATTCCCGCGATCGCACTGACTGCTTTTGCGCGACAATACGATCGCCAACAAGCAATGCAAGCAGGCTTTCAGGTTCATTTACCTAAACCTGTAAACCCTGAAGAATTAGTTGCAGCTATTGTGAAACTTGTTAGCTCATGAATGCTAATTTGAGAATAGGGGCAGTCGTTTAATGTAGGCGATCGCTCTGAATATTTTTTATTGATGTGATTGATGAATAATTTTATTTGTACTCATCAATCGTTTAATTTCTACTAATAAAACTGTCGGTTCTACAGGCTTATTCACATAACCTTGAAACCCAGCAGCTAAAGCTATGCTGCGACTTTCATCAGAACTAAGAGCAGTTAAAGCAATAGCTATTATATCCTTTTGTTCAGAAATGCTACCTGCTCTAATTTGGCGAATTAAAGAATAACCATCCATTTCTGGCATGGCAATATCAGAAATTAAAATATCAAATTTTGATTGCTTAATTGTTTCCAAAGCTTGAGATACAGACATTGCTGTTTGTACTTTCAAGCCAGCGTTTTCTAAGATAAACGTAGTTAAAATCAAACTATCTTCATTATCATCTACTAATAAAACTCGCAAGCCATCTAGAGATTGAAAGCCTTTTGTATCTTCTTGGAGATGCGAATCGTCAGCGTTACTTGTCATTTTGAAAATGCGCCTCCTTAGTTGCCTGCATCAATTACGGAGGAACTCCCAAGAGACAGCTATAATCTAACTGCCTCTTGGGAATCTAACAACAAGCTACCACAACATTAGACATCTACCCGGTGAAATATTTTTTTGCTCAATGCAACATGTAGATATGTTTCAATACTGCTCGGTTAAGCTCAAAAACCTTAACCCGCGTAGGTTGGGGAGCCACTGCGTTGGACGGGTTTCCCGGCTTGTTCGCCGGAGGCGTTCCCGCAGGGTAGCAAGTGGCGTTTGAGGAACGAAACCCAACATTTGGGTAGCTCTGTTGGGTTTCGCAGAGCCTTAACCGAGCAGTATTGAGATCTGTTTTGTATTGTCTAAACGTTTAAAGGCGGGTGCGGGAATTGAACCCGCTATCCCCACAATGGTGGAGATAAAACCGATAACCCTATGTTCTTCGTCCTAAAAGGCAAGTTGCGAACCAGGATAACCCGCCATGTATAAATTCTCAAAATTTAAGGGGAACACAGGAGCAGAGGAAGCACAGGGAGCAAAAGAGTTAATCAATGCCCCATGCCCCATGCCCCATTTTAAAGTTCACCAGTAGCTAGCATCTGGATGATGCGAGGCGTTCCTGGATCGAACCCTGCTAAATCCCAAGATAGGGGATCTTTTGGATCTACTAAGGTAATGTTGTAAGGTGCTAGTGTGACATACACTGCCTTAGCATTGGGATTCACCTTCTCACGGTACTGCGCCAAGGCTTGACTGGGATGCTTATAACCAGCCCATGACTCGTTATCTGTCCAAAAGCAAACGACATCGGCTTTGAACTTATTTTGAATCATCCAGTCGTAAGCTACAGAAGCATCTGTACCACCAAAGTTTTGATTGCTAGCTTTTTTTAGTGCAGAACTAAAAGTATCTTTCGCAGTGATACCTAATTCTCTAAATTCTGTTGCAAAGCCACGAATCATGTAGTTTTTCTCGGCTTTGGCTGTGACTAGCGCCATTGTCGTCGCAATTTCACAACAGCTTAAGCCAACTGAATCAACCACACCCCAAGACATAGAGCCAGATACATCCACAGCGTGCATGAAAACTTTACCTGTGGGCTGTACAACATCAAAAGATAGTTCTAGCGCCTTCTCTAAAATGTCTACAATCCGAGGTACTGGTTCCCATGTTTTCTGGCTGCGTCCTAATTTCCCACCAGATTGATAAGTTTTCAAAGCTTTTAAAACATCAATCGGATGTATACGACCTTTACGCAGATGTTCTTGCTTGTTGAGAACGCTTTCTACTCGCAAAATATTAGCACTTTCATCAGCGCGTAATACACCCAATTCTGTCAAAGAACCAAGGTTACGCAGCATTGCGCCAATGGGCATTTCTTGGAAGAGTAACTGCCAAGCAGATTTGTCTAAAAAATCATTTATTGTGTATTTTCTGCGCTCAGAATTTGCTAACATATTCCTTTTAAAAAAATGTGATGTCTGATATTTTAAACCATACAATAATGCTGCTTGTTTGTTAATGCTCTTATCTCATTAACATCAGCATATTTGCTATGATTTGATTTTTATGAGAGAATTGGCTTCCATAAACAATCAGTATTTATTTTTTAATAAAAAGTGACATCTCCATCTAAAAAAAGTGCAAAACGCCTATCTGATAGGAATTTTGATAAGCTGGGAATGCATAAGTCTTCGGCACAAAGAAAATTAGTTAAAATGCTCTTATTTGAATATGTCCAAAAGACAGGTGAAAACATTTGTTGGCAATGTGGTGAAGAAATAACTGAATCTGATGAATTCAGTATTGAGCATAAAAAACCTTGGTCTTGTGCTGAAGACCCAAAAGAAGCATATTTTAACTTAGATAATGTGACCTTCAGTCATATAGCTTGTAATGTCCAGAAGATTAGAAACAGTCCTCATAAAAGAAAAGCAACAGTATTTGACATGGATATTGCAAAGGATCGTCTAGTCAGAAATCCAACTGGATTTCGTTATGTAAGACTTTATCAGCACAAAGGCATTGTAAAATATATGGCTCGTGTTCCACATTGGCAAAATGGGAGAAGAATCAAGGACTACTTTGGAAAAGCTAGAGAAAATCCTCATGATGCAGCCTATGATGCTGATAAAATCATGACTGAATTATATGGAGAAAATGCGATAACAAATCAAAAACTAGGTTTAATTCCTCCTAAAAATGAATGGATATAAGAATCTTTTTAGTTTTCACTATTTAATTTTGCAACTGCTACATCTAAAGCACTCTTAACCATTTCGTGAGTTAGCCGTCCTTGTGCGATCGCTGTATGAGTTTCGCTAGGATTACGCTTGAGCCATTCATACCACCAAATCTGCGCCAACGCTTCTGAAGGGATATCGGCTGGTAAATCTTCCCAACCTTTGACAACCCACTCATATAATTGGCGGTGATTTTCTGTAGGTGGTTTGACATGGAATAATCGCAATGCATCTCGATGAGAGAAGCCTTGACGCTGTTGATATTTCAATAATTGATAAGCCAAACCTTTAACATCTTCCCGCGATAGCCAAGTTTTCCCAGCTTCGCGCACCACCTTACCAAATCCGCGCAGAGATTTGGTGTAGTTCAGCCATTCGTAGAAGTGGCTACCTGTACGTACAACTTGCCCAAATATCTCACCAAACGCTTTTTTAGCTTCTGGTGTTTCACCCATCGATAGCAGCACTAATGCTAATATTGGCGCACTGTTGTTGATGGCGCGTCCATCGCTAGCATAGAGAATTTCCTCAGCAACCCGCCCTGGATTTTCCGCCACAGCTTGTTTGATAACAGCAACAAAATCTTCTGTTAATTCCTGCTTTCCGGCGTAGTAAGTGCTTTTAGCTGTACCAATCAACAGACAACGGCGCAGCATTTTCCAAATACCCGCATCAAACATATAGCCGCCGGAACGTCCTTGAATCATCTCTGCTTCCCGTCCGGGGATAGGCTGAGTTTGCGGTGTATTAGTTTTCTTTTTAGTAAAAAAATTATAATTCATAACTTCATCTCCCGGCCCTTGCGGGCAAAATGAAAGGTGGCAGGGCAGGACTCGAACCTGCTACATCCCGCTTGGAAGGCGATAACCCTCATTCTTCGGCCTTTGCAGGCAAGGGGTGAACAAGGATGTTTTAGGCGCTCTACCACTGAGCTACCTGCCACATACAGAATTTTGGATTTTAGATTTTAGATTTTAGATTTTGGTGGATGAGGTAGGATTTGTAGACGCGAAGCGGCTTCCCGGAGGGTACCTACAACTTTTGAAGTTATGATAACCCTCGAATCGTCGGCCTTTTCAGGCAAGGTTGTGAACCAAGGACTATGGGTGTTAACCCATCCAACGCTCTACCAAATTGAGCTACCCATCCACATAAAAATTCAGAACTTGTACTAAGTTTTTCGGATGATTCAAAATTAGATTTTGGCGGATGGGGCAGGAATTGAACCTGCAACTTTTGAATTGACGATAACCCTCAACTCGTCGGCCTTTTCAGGCAAGGTTGTGAACCAAGGACTATGGGTGTTAACCCATTCAACGCTCTACCCGATTGAGCTACCCATCCATGTAAGAATTCAAAATTAGATTGTTGGTGGTGGGGCAGGAGTCGAACCTGCGATCGCTCGAACCTAAATCGATAACCCTCAATTCGTCGGCCTTTGCAGGCAAAAGGTGAATAAGGATAAGCGCCTTACCACTTGGCTACCCACCACATAAAAATTCAAAATTAAAAATTAGGTTTGATTGTAGCGGAGCAGGATTTTCACCTACACCTCCAGAACTTATAATCAAGGATTTTTGTTGTTAAGTAATTTGCGATAACCCTCGATATGTCGGCCCTGACGGGCAAGGTGGGCGCTCTGGTATTTGAGCTATCCGCTACGGTTAACAGTTAAAAGCTTACTCCTTTGGGAATGTCGCCTTGTATTATTAATGTAATATATGTAGTATAAAGTGTCAAGTATCTCGGACGCTAATTTTGTAATTGATTGCCTACACAAATAAGCAAGTTACAACTACAGCCTTTTTCATCCCATTTCTCGAAATCCCAGCTAAAGATAATAGGATTTACGCACCGAACACAAAAACCCTCACAAGGGTGGTCAAAAGTCAAAAGTCAATGGTCAAAATTCGGCTTTTTGGACTATGGACTATTGACCATTGACAAAAAGCATGAAAAATATATGACATTGCGTAAGTCCTAGATAATTTTCTCTCTAGGATTGCTTTTATCCAGCGAAGTATAGATAAACACTGTAGTATATGTTTTTGCCAATAATTGCTAACGGCAAAAACTGCTTTTTTTGGCAAAAAGCCTGATTTAACGTCACTATAGCCTGGATATTTTGTCAATTATTCAGTCTGGTTACAGTGTATAAAAATTATTGATGTTATATTTTTCCAACAAATTTGCCGTGACTTTGCCAAAATATACAAAAAAATGTCACAATTTTTGCCAAGATAATAGTTATTTCTTTTTTTACAATTCACTTGTCAGCAATGAGCATGAGTGAAAAGACATTAGAAGGCGGCGGGAAGGCTTTTCTCGTTCTGCTTTTGCCCATCTCGTTTTTGATTATTTTCCTGGTAACTACTTGGAAATTTCTGCTAGCTTTGATTTTCTTGCTAACCGGCTTTAATCTTTGGCAATGGCGTCAATGGCAAAACTGGTGTGCGCAAGTTAATCCAATTTTCAATCGCCTAGTTCTGGACAATCAAGGTAAAGTCACGCCAATGGACTTGGCAATTAAGGGTAATTTTTCGGGAACAGTCGCCAAACGTTACCTAGATACAAAAGCCAGCGAATTTGGTGCGAGTATTCAGAATTTGGAAGATGGCAATCTGGTTTATTACTTTATCAATGCAACCATTTTGGGAAGCATACTCGAAAGTAGCGAACCAGTTAAAGAACTTCCGGCTAAATCTTTTGTCCCAACTGAGCCTGTATTATTAGCACCCACGCTACCACAGACGCAGCCTGAAGCCGAAGCAGCGGAAGTAGAAGTAGAAGAACTAGCAGTAGAAACTGAAGCTGAATTGTTACCCCCGGTAACTCATGCAGCGGTTACAGTACCTTTGGAAAAACAGTTAGTTTTTGGCTCTCTGATTCAATCAGAACTGGCTAAGAGATTAAATGTTTATTCCAGTACGGTATATAAACGGCGTAACGATCCTGATTTTCCTGAATGGAGTCGTAGCCGCGATCCTGATGGTATTGCTTGGTCATTTTCCCGGAGAAATAAAGAGTTTTTTCCTTTGGACGAAGAAGATAAAAGTTAAACTTAAGTAAGTTGGCGTAATTGAAGACCAATGGCTAGGACTGTCATTAGTCATTAGTCATTAGTCATTGGTAAGGGTTTCAAATATGTTTACGTAAAGTACATAGTTTGGTTTATTCCCGCCCACTTATTTAGCTACTTAATTTTGTCTTGCTTTTGCCAAGGGAAAAATATCATTCATCAGTCAACAATCAGTCAACAGTTAACAGTGAGGAACTTTTCAGATGGGATATATTAGCCCATTTCTGGAATGCGTAAGTTTGAGTTGGAATATAAATCACAACTCAAACTTACAAAAATCATTACTGCTAAATCTTGTCAATTTTTAGCTTTTGCTGCTATACCAACAGCAGCATTAATAGAAGTTAATCCGCTTTCTTCTAACTTAGAAAGTAAACCTGTGAGAATGCGGCGTACCATCATCGGGCCTTCGTAAATCCAGCCTGTGTAAACTTGAATTAGGCTTGCACCAGCAGTAATTTTTTCCCAAGCATCTTCTGGGGAAAAGATACCACCAACGCCAATAATGGGCAATTGCCCTTGGGTTTGCTGCCAAATAAAACGAATTACTTCGGTTGAGCGATCGCGTAATGGTGCGCCGCTAATTCCACCAGCTTCTGCTTGTACAGGGTTACCAGTCTTGGCAATGACTTGGGTTTTCAGCAAATCTCGGCGAATAGTGGTGTTAGTGGCAATTAAACCCGCAATTTGATATGTATGAGCCAGAGTAATAATATCCGCGATCGCTTCCCATTCTAAATCAGGTGCTATCTTGACAAAAATCGGCTTTTGTGTTTTATTGTCTTGTTGCAATAAATCTAAGATAGAGCCGAGCATGGCTGCATCTTGGAGCGATCGCAACCCTGGCGTATTCGGAGAAGAAACATTAACAACAAAATAGTCTCCCCAATTTTGCAGTAAACGAAAACTATTCAGGTAATCATTTGCTGCATCTTCCAGGGGGGTAACCTTAGATTTACCTAAATTGATACCTATAGGTATGCGCTGGTTTAATTCTTGTTTCCCTGATGTCAATCTTGCCGCCATTGCAGCCGCACCGCTATTATTAAAGCCCATGCGGTTGAGGACAGCTTGGTCTAAAGGCAAGCGAAACAACCGGGGACGAGGATTGCCTGGTTGGGGAACAAATGTTACCGTTCCCAATTCAGTAAAACCAAAACCAAAGCTTGACCAAAGCTGGGTAGCAAGACCATCCTTGTCAAACCCAGCTGCTAAACCTAAGGGGTTGGGAAAGTTTAACCCAAAGAGATTTTGTTCTAAACGGGGGTCATATAAACATAATGACTGCTCAAGGAAGTGTTTCACCCAGCTAGCAGGGGGGCGATCGCTTGTTTGGGAAAGCCAGCTAAGAGTATTAATTGTTTTGTGGTGTAACCACTCTGGATCTGTTTTGAGCAGATTAAACAAAACAGGTCTAATTGCTAATTGATAAATATCCATATCCATTGGGGTGGGGGGATGGGGCGTTGGTTGCTTGTCAACAGTCAACGGTCAACAGTCAACAGTCAACAGTTAACATTATTTTCCAAAAAAATTCTTTATCTCCCCTAATTTTTCAATGCTATTTTTAAACGCCAGTTAGTATCATGGTGCGTTTCTGGGCATCTTATATATTACAAGTATGTTGCATAATAAACAGATGGGGCCGCCAGAAAAATCGATAGCTGCTGAAAAACAGATACATTCCTTGGGGCGTGTCCTTCAACAACTCAGGGAAGAAGATAATGTTGAAGTTTTAATCGAAACCACTATTGCTTATATTAGGGAACACTTCGATTACCAGCTAATTTGGATTGCTCTTTACGATCGCCTGAATCATACATTATTCGGTAAAGGCGGAATTACGCCGACAAAAGAAAGTAATTTTTTATATCAGCGCCTAGTGCTTAGTCCTGGCGATTTATTAGAACAAGTCGTAATTGAACAACGCCCGTTGGGATTAGCAGATTTAAGAGTTGAACATCGGGCAGAAACATTAAAAGAAGTCGCAAAAAAATTTAAAATCCAAGGTACGGTAATTTTACCAGTTCGCTATCGAGACCGATGTTTGGGTTTAGTATTACTCGGTTCCCAAAATTGGGGCTTTTTACTGGGTGGAGATGCTAAGGCCAGATTATCGATAGTATTAGCTGAATTGGGGGCAGTACTTTATCAATACGAGATAGATTTACAACAAAAGCAAGCCAAGCGCATTGATGAGCCTTTGTTGCGATTGCTAGATAGTTTACGCTCTTTAACTAACTTTGAGGCAAAACTAGAAACAGTTGTGGAAGCTACCCATCAATTTGTTGCACCCTCAAGGACAAATATTTATTGGTTTCAACGCGAAGGACGCTCCTTTTGGTGTCGGACGAGCAATCAGCTGGTCAATCCTAGCCGCAATGCTGCTGCGCCAGGTCAACCACCACTAGGAATTTCTGCCCAAGATTTGACGGAATTTTATTATGCTTTAGCAGTCAATCAAATTGTCTGGATTGGTGAATCCCGTAGTTCTCTTAACACTCATGTTACCGGTAAACTACTACAACGGCTGCGAGTGCGATCGCTTTTAGCAGCTCCTATCATTTGTCAAAAAGACTTGCTGGGTTTTTTAGCAGTAGAAGGCCATCAACCGCGTATCTGGACTGATGCAGACAAGAATTTTATTCAAAGCGCTGCGGGATTCATCTCTTTAACAGCTCCCACGGAAAACATGGAAGCTACCATCAGCCAAATTCGCGCCGATGCTCAGTTAACTAGTCAAGTAGCTCAAGCTATTTATGGTGAGCATGACTTACAACAAGTACTACACATCTGCGCCCAGCGAGTTTTAGAGCGATTAGCTAGTACCCGCTTTTTATTGTTGCGCTACGATCCCGATCAAAATCATTATCAAATTCTCCACCAAAGCCAAGTTTCAAATCGCCGACCTTTGGCATATACTCTCAATGCACTCAAAGATTTAGATAGACAGCTACTGCAACGAGCTACAGAAGCCGTCGAAATTGAGAATTTAGACGACGATTTAAGATTTTTTAACTGGCGTCCCTTTTTCAGCGAAAATGGCGTGCATTCCTTGTTAATCTGCAACTGCGCTCAAGGTAGTTCGCCTACAGCCCTTGTCGTCGTTGCTCATGAAAAATATCGTTCATGGACGAATTTAGAAAAGGAACTGCTGTGGATTGTCAGTCAACAAGTTGGTGTGATTGTTCGTCAATGGCAACTACAAGGCAGTAACGAGCAGCAAAAAACTATTTTGCAAAGCTTTCAACAATGCTTGGATATTTTGGGACAAAATCAGAATCAAACAACGCAGACAGGAGAATATCTTTTAGAGCGCACTGCACTGCAACAAATTGCAGCTGTTGTCAATTGTCCCTTGGCAATTATGCTGTCTTGGTCGCCTGGTAACGATCGCGCCACAATCATTCCTGGATTAGTCTCCAATGAGGGATTTGAGGTGGTTGTTAATACATCAATTCCTATCCACACTGAAGCGCTAATTCAGTGGACAATCAGCCAAGAAAGTTACTTAAGCCTAACTATAGATGATTTACCGCCACCAACGAGAAATTGGTTGTCTGGTTATGATATTGGTCAAATTTTATTAATAGGGTTACGTACTTACACATATAGTCAACCTACCAGCGTAGTCATTTTAGCCGATCATCGACAACGTTATTGGTCAGAACAAAGCCTGAGTGCGGCGGAAACTCTGGTGTTTCAACTGGCTTGGTTACAGCGTCAACAGGACATTACGCAACTTCTAGCGGCGACAACCAAGGATTTACGACAACTCAATTGGTATAAGCACCGCAGTTTGGAAGAAATTTACAAAGCAACTACACCATTAATCGCCCAATTCAACGATTTGGGGATGAATGCACCAGAAATTAAAGATAAACGCACCCAGCCAATCCTGCGACAATTAGAGCAGACAACAGCTGCGATCGCTCACCTGCTTCAACATGAGCAATGGGAATTACAAGTAAAATGGGAAACTGTACCCATAGCCAGTTTATTGAAAAGAGCGATCGCTAGATTAGATAATTTACTCAAACAAAATAAGCTGTGGATTGGTGTACATGGTTTAGGATCGTCAGACGCCAATCAAGACGCGAACAAAACTGCTACAGATTTGCAGAATACTCAAACCTTAGCCGATCGATCCGCAATGGCGATCGCTGGCGACATGGTAAAAGTCGAACTACTGTTGCATGAATTATTGCTGACAGCCTGTCACCGTTCTCCATCTGGCGGTAGAGTTGATATTTGGTGTCGCCGTTTACAAGAAGGTATGGTAGATATTTCGATTACCGATAACGGCGAAATCGCACCACAGATCCTAGCAGAACTCAATCAAACTCAACCTCAAGATGTCTTAGCTGTATCTAGCCTCGATAAACCTCCGGGTTTGCACTTACTCATCTGCAAAAATTTTAGCCGCCAAATGAAAGGCGAATTAAATTTCTATCAATTAGAAGATGGTCGCATAGTCAGCCGTTTATTGTTGCCTTTAGCAAATTCTTGAACTCAAAACATAGCTCCCCGACTTCTTCAAGAAGTCGGGGAGCTATTTACGTAGATACACTTTATTTTTAAGTTATTAAAACAACATTATATTTTAACTTGATTTGTGAGGGGTATAACCCACAAATTTGCAGACTTTTTACTACCAGCAAATCCTGACATTGACTGAGATTTTTCTCGATGTAAATCGCGGGAATACCACTAAAATCTCTCTAAATCAGGGCTTTGACAATTGATAGAGAGTCTCAAATACCCCAAATCTGCCGCAATCTTTCGGCAGAATGAGGGGAAATCACCCTCTAGGGGGAGTCACCCCACATTTATTTGGCAAAAGTATCCTCCGTTTGTAACAATTTAGTTATAATGTTGTTCCATCGCTCTCGCATTTTTTCTTTTATCTGCACAGTATTCACATGGGGCGTACAAGTTCTAAATCTGACTTGCCTAGCAAAATTTGTCCGGTATGCGAACGTCCCTTTACTTGGCGCAAGAAATGGCAAGATTGCTGGGACGAAGTTAAATACTGCTCAGAACGTTGCCGCCGTCGGCGTTCTGAAGTTAAAAATAAAACCAACTCAAACTAACACCACCGAGACGCAAATAGCGCAAACAATATATGAAGTTACAGGTGCAGCCAAAATTAATTATTCATGGAGGGGCTGGGAGTTCACTACACGGAAAAGGTGGAGTGGAGGCGGTGCGCCAAGCGCTTTATCAAGTGGTAGAGGAAGTGTATTCTCTGCTAGCTTCGGGAGCAAATGCTTCTGAGGCTGTGGTGCTAGGCTGCCAATTATTAGAAGATAATCCCCGCTTTAATGCTGGTACTGGTTCGGTACTGCAATCTGATGGGCAAATCCGCATGAGTGCTTCCTTAATGGATGGAACATTACGACGCTTTAGTGGTGTCATTAATGTCTCGCGAGTAAAAAATCCGATCCAGTTGGCACAATTTTTACAAACATCTCCAGACAGGGTACTGTCAGATTACGGTTCAGCAGAATTGGCAAGAGAGTTACAAATTCCTAGCTATAATGCTTTGACTGATTTGCGGTTGCAAGAATGGATACAGGAACGGCAGGATAATTTTAAAAGTACAATGGCTGGAGTGGTTGCCGAGCCAGAACTTGTGGAAAGCAGTAATGCCGGACGCGGCACTATCGGTGTAGTAGCTTTAGATACTTATGGTAGATTAGCTGCTGGTACTTCTACTGGTGGTAAAGGCTTTGAGCGCATTGGTAGAGTGAGCGATTCGGCTATGCCTGCGGGTAATTATGCCACAACTAAAGCTGCGGTCAGCTGTACAGGAATTGGGGAAGATATTATTGATGAATGTCTAGCCGCCAAAATAGTTGTGCGTGTAACTGATGGAATGTCGTTGCAAGAGGCGATGCAACGCTCATTTGCCGAAGCCGATGACAATCAACGGGATTTTGGCGCGATCGCACTGGATGCAACTGGCGCGATCGCTTGGGGTAAAACCAGCCAAGTTTTACTCGCTGCCTACCATGATGGTTACAAGCTGGGCGATACGTTAGAATTGCCAGTAGCGACAAATGTCGGTTCTATCGTTAATCCTGATTGAATTATTTGAAATTCAGTAATTATCACTAACAGTACAAGAGCCAAGATATTCATGAATCTTGGCTCTTTAATATTTGATGGTTAACTAGCTGAAAAAGAACTAGCAAAACAGTTGCGGTGCCACAAGATACCCGACTTTTTAAACAATTTGGGTATCTGACTCCTGATAACTAATCAAAACTTTGAGGATAAAACTGATTAATCAGTCTTTGATACTAGTTAACGAGTCTTTGATACTGGTTAACGAGTCTTTGATACTGGTTAATGAGTCTTTGATACTGGTTAATGAGTCTTTGAGGCTGATTAACCAGTCTTTGATACTGATTAATGAGTCTTTGATACTGGTTAATGAGTCTTTGAGGCTGATTAATGAGTCTTTGATACTGGTTAATGAGTCTTTGAGGCTGGTTAACGAGTCTTTGATACTGGTTAATGAGTCTTTGAGGCTGGTTAACGAGTCTTTGATACTGGTTAATTACAAAAAATAGCACCAATTAGATTATCGACGCAGTCAGGGCACAGTACCAAACGTCTGGCTTTGAAATAGATATATCTTGAATAACTTGTCCCTACAGATACAGCAGATTTCAGGGCATGGCAGTGCCAGTGCCCCTACAATCAACGATATAATCTGTACTTCACCAACTAGCAATCTGCTGTATTGCTGGAAATGAGAATAGCTATAGGAGAAAGTGCGATCGCTATTTAACTAGTGAAAAAACTTACAGGTGATGGGTGACCTGAGATTCGAACTCAGAACCAGCGGATTAAGAGTCCGATGCTCTACCGTTGAGCTAGTCACCCATACAACAGGTGATTATAGCAAATGGCTGGCGGCTTTGCTAGTCCTCAAATCGAAGCAATTTTTCGGCTGTCGGGAATTTCACGATAAAGCTAGTTCCTCCAGCTACAGTTTCTACTTGAATTGCACCGCCTAAATGTTTCACCATTTTCTCGACTAATGCTAGTTCTAGCCCAGTTCCGCTATGTTTCCAAGAATCGTTTTTGCTCAGGTAATAAAACGGCTGAAAAATTTTTGCTTGTTGTTTGGCAGATATTTCTAACCCGGAATTGTGGAAGCTAATCTGCATCATATCTGCTATCAAGTATGCAGATACGGTAATTGTCTCGCCTGCTGGTGTGTATTTGCAGACATGGCTCAAAAGTTCGGTGACGATGCGCTCTAATTCGGTGATATCTGTTTCTAAGGGTGGGAGTGCTGTTTGAATATCCAGTTTTAAATGCTGACGCTGACAGGCTGTAACTTCGCGAAAGGATTCGATAATTGGATGTAGCCAGGTTTGTAAATCGATGGGGATGAGGGTATGGCGATCGAGTGGGGTTTGGGTTTGGGTAAGTGTCAGTAAGTCTTTGATTAATTTGCTACTTCTGCCACATTCGCTATGGAGAATCTGCAATAATTGGGAAACTATGTCTTTATCGGCTAATTTCTCGGTTGTGAGGACACTTTCTAGGGTTTGGGCTGCGAGGCTAATGCTGGTGGTGGGTGTACGCAATTCTTGGGCGAGGGTGCGGAGAAATTCGCTTTTGTGGCGATCGCTTTTATTTAATTCTTGCGCTTGGGTTTGGATAGTTTCATTCAACCGCGATTGACGTAGAGCGATCGCACATTCATTGGCGATTTGCGCCACTATTTCCTGTTCCCATTCATCAAATGGTTGTTGTGTGGCGCGAATCACCCAAAGATTACCAATCGTTCCTTGAGCATCCAATATTGGGTAAGCTATCTGCGTAATTAACCGGATTTGGGGTTGCCATCCCGGTAAAATTTCTACAGAATGCAGATGTTGTTTTTGCAATAATTTTTGATAAATTTCGGGGAAGTCTGCAACTGATTTTGTTAATCCTGCACAAAAGGGTGGGCTATTGCTGTACTCATAGACGATGGTTGCTGTGGTGCAATTACTATCGTAAAGTTCAAGATGACAGCGATCGCTTTGTAATAATTGAGCTAATTCTGCAACTACTGTTTCTAATATCTGGTTAATATCTACATTGTCGCGAAGTTGTGCTGTAATCCATCGCGTCAGCTGTTGAAATGCTTGGATTTTCTGCAACTGGGCTGTATAGTTATGCCTTTGTAACTCCATTTCAGCTTTAAGTTGCTGTACTTGCTGCTGAAGTTCTATTTGCTGGGTGGCAATACCAATTTGATTTGCCAGATGCTTAAGTAAGTCTATTTCTGAATCTTGCCATTGATGGGGTTGATGGCAATGTTGAGCAATTAACAATCCCCATAATTGTTGCTGGGAGAGAATGGGGACGACTAAATTCGCTCTGACTTGCAAAGAGGCGAGAAAGTCAATTTGACAGGGATGTAACCCAGCTGCGTAGATATCTTCAATGACTTGAATCCCACCTCGTTGATAGCGATCGCGATTTTTACTACTAAAGCAAGGATCGGTGATATTTTGATTTAATAAGGGGCCGCTAGCAGCTATAGTAGCTTCAGCAACGATCGCATCATCCCCATCAGCTATGAACCGGTAAATCAAAACGCGATCGCTATCTAATAAATTCCGCGCTTCTTTAACTATTTGTGAGAGAATCGTCTCTAAATCTTCAGCTTGACCTATTCTTTGCGCGATCGCTTCTACTAATTTCGCTCTTTGTTGCAGCAAGCGATCGCTGCGTTCTATTGGTTTGCTTGGTGTAATATTACTACTAGTGCCAATTAAGCGATAAATCCTTGAGTTAGAATCTCGCAAGGGCGTTAAAGTCGTACTCCACCAAGTTTTCACGCCTTGAAATTGCAAGCATTGTTCGTAGGAAATAGTTTTACCAAACCGCACGCAATCGCTGTAATGCTGACGTACCTTAACCGCATCCCCAGGTGAGAGAATATCCTCAGGCTTTTTTCCTTTGAGTTCATCCGAGCGAATTCCAATCCAGCGTTCGTGAGTCGGGTTTAACGCCACATAGCGAAAATCCCCATCTTCAAGAACATCCACCACAAAAATCGATGCTTGCCCAGAATCGTATATGCTGAGTAGAAATTGCTCGCTACTACTTTGATCCGCATTTGTTCCGAACAGAAAATAAGGCGGTGATAGTGGTTTCATCTCTACAATAGATTCGGATTGATTAATATTCATGCGAGAGTCCCTGTATGGTGTTACTGACTCATCTAGGCGCTCTCGTAATTTTTCTGATAGTAAAAATCCCCCTTAGCGCCTACAGCAAAGGATTGTCAGCCTTTATTTGTGGGTATTTTGTTTCTTTTTCTATTGACAATCAAAAATCTCGAAAAGCCTATAAAAGTAAGCTTAAATTTTTCCTCTTCATGAAAAACTGAAATGCATGAACAGGTTAGTGAAAAGAGAATCGAGTTTTGATTGTTAACAATTCCTTAAGATTTTTGCACATATTGTATGTATAATCAAGCCCGATCGTCAATATTTGCAATAATTCTTTATGATAATTGTAGAGACGCGATTAATCTTGTACAGACGCGATTAATCGCGTCTCTACTGACTACTAACCAATATATACATATTCATTCCGGTGAGGATAGCAACTGCTAACCAAGCGATCGCTAAACCGATGACTTCGCCTAAAAATATTTCGCTGATTTGGTGTAAAATCATACCGATAGCCGAACCTATAGATAAAGCGATCGCCCAACTTACCCCACTCATAAATATCCAGCGCCAAGCGTAAGGGATATATTGATAAATCGCTAACCATTGGGCGATACCTAAAACTAAACCGCCCAATACGCCGTAAAATGCACTATCAAGGATTCTTGAGGGGAAAAATTGCGTAGTGGGGACATACCAACCTAATACACCCACACCCATAAGCGGAATCGCCATCCAAGCGCTAACGGTGAAAAAGAACCAGCGTACAGCAAAGCCAGTGTGTTTGAGGATGAGCATTTGCGCTGAGGCGATCGCTAAAGAACCAATAAAAGCTTGTAAAATCCCTACATCTGGCTTTTCGCCAATTTCAATGAAGAGTAAACTCAGCACAAAACCGCTAAAAGTAGCGATCGCCCATTGTAATGTAAAGCTAAATTGAGTTTTTGCAGGTGCAAATAGCATCAAATTCTCTTTGGTAGTAGGATTGGTCTTGTTGCTTTGGCTGTAAATATTTCTTGAAAAGCTCTACGCCTATGTTGTGGCGCTTCTGGGGAGATATAACCCCATAAACTTTCCCAGTAGAAAAATGAAATACCAGAAAATTTGCGATCGCGCGTTACTTGTACCTGTTCTTTAATTTGCGCGATATCTACAGAATTTTTTAAAGTTCCCGTCGTAATTCCAATTGCTACCGGAATTTGACTCCGCGCAAATTCCACCGCCGGCTGTTCTAATTCCCGAATAAAACTATTTTTATCATCGCGATAAACCTGCAAAATCAACTCATCAACCAAACCCTTTTTAATCCAATCTTCCCAATTTTGTAAATAATATTTATAAGCAAAAGCTTGTGAATTAGGAGATAAAGAAATTTTAGCGTATGGTTTAATCGCCTTCACAGCTTGATAAATTGCTGCCATAAAATCAGTAATTTTATCGGCTCGCCAACGCATCCATTCTGGGTTAAAAGGATTATTTGGCGGACTTTTACCATCATGTTCTTGTTGATAAAGCTCAACAGTAAAAGCATCGTAACCAAACTGTACAGGCATTCCAAAATGATCGTCAAGTTGAATTCCATCTACATCATAATTAGTCACAACTTCTACAATTAACTCTTGAATAAATTCCTGTACTTGCGGATGTAGAGGATTTAGCCAAGCTTGCTTAGTAGTATGATTATTGCCAATTTCTTCTAGGGGAACTTCATTAACAGATTTGATTCCTGCTTGCCCAATTGTTAACCAATCTGTATATCTTCTCGCTAATTCTGAATTAGGTGGCGTCATCAACCCATATTCAAACCAAGGAATAATACTTAAACCTTTAGGTTTAGCCAGTTTAATAAACTTAGCTAAAACATCATCTCCCCCATGCATGAATTTCAGGAAAGGTTGAGTATTTACTCCTATAAATTTCTGAGCTACTGCACTATCATAAAAAGTATGTCCGCGATTCCAGACTACAGGATAAATCGTATTAAAGTTAAGTGCTGTAAGTTGATTAATAGCACGATTAATCCCCCAAGGTATAAATAACACCCCACTAGCAACATTAGTTAGCCAAACCCCACGAATTTCTGTTGTAGTTGGACGACTGGATTTTGGTTCATTAGCTGATTGAGAAGGAAGCGAAAATATTACTATAAATAATAGTAATCCCCAACACAGCCAGTAACAAAAATAACGGCGGGCAAACCGATTCATTTGTAGGTTTGACTTACTTTTCAAAAGATATCGGGAATATATATAACTACAAAATAAAATTCAATAATCCGGATTATTTATGTATATCTAAAATAATTTGTGATTACATAAAGTCAATAGCTGCGTAGGTTGGGGAGCCACTGCGTTGGACGGGTTTCCCGGCTTGAAGCAAGTGGCGTTTGAGGAACGAAACCCAACACCAAGGCAGCTTTGTTGGGTTTCGCTACAATTATCCTTAACTGAACCGTATTGAATTAGAAATTACCAAATTTAAATATGGTGAGTATTACCCACCATACAGTTATGGCTATGAGTAAACACAAATGACAAATGACAAATGATTTCTTAAAACCTTTCTACACCATCAAATTGCTTGATATTTGCTATATTTGCAGCTTCACCGCAAGTGCGAGGTGTGGGAAATATCTTTTCTGGATTAGCTAAACCTCGCGGATTAAATACTTGTCTCACCCATTGCATTGTTTCTAAATCAGCTTGACTAAACATATCAGGCATATAACATTTTTTATCTGCACCGATACCATGTTCGCCAGAAATACTACCGCCAACTCTCACGCACAGTTTAAGAATTTCACCACCTAATTCTTCAACTTTTTCTAAAGCCCCAGAGATAGCATTATCATAAAGAATTAGTGGATGTAAGTTCCCATCACCTGCATGAAAAACATTGGCAACCCGGTAACCAAATTTCTGACTTAATGCCTCAATTTCTTGTAACACATAAGGTAATTGTGTCCGAGGAATTACCCCATCTTGCACATAATAATCAGGGCTTAAATGTCCTGCAGCCGCAAACGCAGCTTTACGTCCTTTCCAAAGTTTTAAGCGCGTTTCTGGATCGCTAGCAGAAGTCACATTTCTAGCGCCATTTTGTTTACAAATATCAATGACTCGCTGTTTATTTCCGGCAACTTCTACTTCCAAACCGTCAATTTCTATGAGTAAAATTGCTGTTGCATCACGGGGATAACAATTTGTAGCTACAACATCTTCTACAGCATTAATACTAAAGTTATCCATCATTTCCATACCACCAGGAATAATCCCCGCACTGATGATATCGGAAACCGCAGCCCCAGCAGCTTCTACACTGGTAAAATCTGCTAACAATACACAAATTGATTCAGCGCTTTTGAGAATTTTTAAGGTAATTTCTGTAGCAATTCCCAAAGTACCTTCGGAACCAACAAATATACCTGTTAAATCATAACCAGGCATTTCCGGAATTTGTCCACCAACATCGACAATTTCCCCATCGGGAAGCACGAGTTTTAAACCTAAAACATGGTTAGTAGTCACACCATATTTAAGACAATGTACTCCACCAGAATTTTCGGCAATGTTACCGCCAATTGAGCAGATAATTTGGCTGGAAGGATCTGGTGCATAGTAAAAACCAGCACCACTAACAGCTTGAGTTACCCAACTATTAATTACGCCTGGTTGAACCACAGCCCGTTGATTATCTAAATCAATGCTGAGTATTTGCCGCATTAAAGAAGTGACAATTAAAACTGAATTTTCTAGCGGTAACGCACCACCAGATAAACCAGTTCCCGAACCCCGCGCAATGAAGGGAAGGGAATATTGGTTACATATCTTAACAGCAGCTGCAACTTGTTCTGTAGTTCTGGGTAGTACAACAATAGCCGGACGTTGACGATAGCCGGTTAAACCATCACACTCATAAGTGATGAGTTCTTCGCGCCGTTGTACCACGCCATTTTTACCAAGAACAGCCTCAAAAGCGTTAATGATTGGTTTCCAGTTACGTTGTTGGGTAAGCATAAGTGTTGTGTAATGGGGATGCACTGGTAATGCTAAATAATATTGTGACAGGAGTTACAGGAGAGCGATCGCATTTTTAGCATTGTTTTCCTGAGTGCGATCGTCTTGGGAGCATCTATCTCATCAACTAAACTATAAATAATGCCCTCAAATAGTGGATAAAATCATGGTTGAGCAACTTCTAATCAATAATGATGATTACTATGTGCCAGATGCCAACCAGTTAGTTACTGAAGATGATACACCTGTGGACAATTTCGCATCTGCCAAACAACAACGCCTTTTAGTTACCTCTGTTTACACTTCCCTACAGCAGCAGACTTTTTTAGCTGAAGCTAATGTAGGTATTTACCATACAGATGGTCAACCTGCAATTGTCCCTGATATTTTTCTCAGTTTAGATGTACAAGTACCTGACAATTGGTGGGCAAAACAAAATCGCTGCTATATGCTTTGGCGTTTTGGTAAACCACCAGAAGTAGTAATTGAAATTGTCTCTAATCAAGAAGGTGATGAATTAGGTAAGAAGCTGAATATTTATGAACAAATGCGCGCTAGTTACTATATTGTATACGATCCTACCCAACAGTTAGGAGAAAAAATATTGCGCATTTATGAATTAAGAGGCAGACGCTACTTTGAAACTTCAGAAACTTGGTTAGAACAAGTTGGTTTAGGTGTAACTCTCTGGGAAGGTAAATTTGAAAATAGACAAGATATGTGGTTACGTTGGTGCGATCGCAATGGTGCTGTTTTAGCAACTGGTGATGAGCTTGCTGAACAAGAAAAACAACGTGCTGAACAAGAAAAACAACGTGCTGAACAAGCAGAAAATCGCGCTCAATTATTAGCAGAAAGGCTGAGATCTATGGGTATAGATCCTGAAAATATTTAGAGATAAGCTATTGTGCTTTTAAGTTGCACAATCCATCATGAGGGCTGTTAACCGTTGACAGTAGGGGCGGGTTTGTTTAGATCATTGTTAATCAGTAAGGATATCTATAAACCCGCCCGTACAGATTTCATGGGAGCATCCCAAATGTGCAAAAACGCCCTCACCCTATAAGGGTGGGGCTAGAAATACGAAGCCTGCCTGAGCAGGCTATCAAACTTTTAGCCTGCGAAGGCAGGCTTTGTTGGTATAGCAATACCCTTCTAGGGTATTGCGTCAAAATTGGGATGCTCCCGATTTCAGTTGTCCATAAACTGCTTGACACGCTGCAAAACTTTTATAAATAAATCGGGATCGTTAGCATTAAACCATTCAATTTGCGGATATGCTTTAAACCAAGTGCGTTGTCGCTTGGCAAATTGTCGCGTATGTAAAACTATTAATTCTTGCGCTGTTGCTAAAGAAATTTCCCCAGTCAAATACTGTTTAATTTCTTGATATCCTAAAGTATTTAATAACGGTAAATCAAAACCATATTTCTCACAAAGTCCATCGACTTCAGCCACTAATCCATCAGCGATCATTTGTTCGGTACGCTGGTGAATACGTAGCTGTATAGCTTCCGAATCGCAATCTAAACCAATTTGCAAAATCGGGTAATCTGGCGGGTTCTCCCCCTGTTGGGCGGAAATAGGTATTCCCGTAACATAATACACTTCTAAAGCTCTTAAAGTCCTGACTGTATCGCGAGAATGAATTTTTTGTGTAGCAATAGGATCAACTTGCTGCAACATAGCGTAAAGTTGATTTTGATCGATTTGTGAAAGTTGCGATCGCAATTCTAATTGCGGTGCTACCCTGGGAATTTTCATTCCTTGGACAATAGAACGTATGTATAAACCTGTACCCCCAACCAGCAATAAAGGAGAACTAGAAATAGAAGCAATTAAATCTTGCGCTTTTTCTTGATAATCTGCTACCGTCATCGTGTCTGTTGGCGTGCAGATATCTATTAAATAGTGCGGCACTAATTTTTGTTCTGCCAAAGTCGGCTTGGCTGTGCCAATATTAAACTCGCAATAAACTTGGCGAGAATCCGCACTGAGGATCGCAGTCCCCAACTCCCTCGCCAAAGCCAAAGCCAAACCCGATTTACCTGTAGCCGTTGCGCCACAAATCACAACTAATTTAGTCATTTGTCAATAGTCAATAGTCAATAGTCAATAGTCAATAGTCAACAGTCAACAGTCAACAGTCAACAGTCAATAGTCAACAGTCAATAGTCAACAGTCAATAGTCAACAGTCAACAGTCAACAGTCAACAGTCAACAGTCAACAGTCAACAGTCAACAGTCAACAGTCAACAGTCATTTGTCCTCCTTCCCTAGCCCCTAGCCCCTATCCCCTATCCCCTACCAGGGATGCAATCCCTGTATAAACCTCCCACAAAAATGCCCTACAGACGCCAGCAAGGCTTTTGTGTTAAAATTTTGGAGTGATTTGACTTTTTTACTTTTTCAGCGATTTTAACCCCAAGCATCAGGAGAATTTTCATGACGAGCAGTTACAGTGCCGATCAGATTCAAGTTCTGGAAGGTCTGGAAGCCGTCCGCAAACGACCAGGTATGTACATCGGTTCTACTGGTCCGAAGGGACTCCACCATTTAGTTTACGAGGTCGTAGATAATTCTATTGATGAAGCTTTAGCTGGTTACTGTACCCATGTGGAGGTAGATATCAACGCCGATGGTTCTGTAACTGTAACAGATGATGGTCGTGGGATTCCTACTGATATTCACCCAAAAACCGGTAAGTCAGCGTTGGAAACGGTTTTGACTATATTGCACGCCGGTGGTAAATTTGGTGGCGGTGGCTACAAAGTTTCTGGAGGATTACACGGGGTAGGGATTTCTGTTGTTAACGCCTTATCAGAATTTGTAGAAGTTACAGTGTGGCGAGATAAAAAGGTTCATCTCCAGCGTTACGAACGGGGTATTCCAGTTAGCGACCTACAGGTGAAGCCTAATAAAGAAAAAGAAGCTAGAACCGGAACTTCTGTCACATTTCTCCCTGATACACAAATTTTTACCACAGGTACTGAATTTGATTATATTACTTTAGCGGGTCGCCTGCGGGAATTGGCTTATCTGAATGCAGGTGTCAAAATTACATTTACTGATAACCGCCCAGAACTGCTGAAAAGCGATACCCCCAAGATAGAAACTTACGAGTATGGGGGCGGGATCAAAGAGTATATTGCTTACATGAACCGCGAAAAGCAGCCTCTACATGAAGAAATTATTTATGTGCAGGGAGAACGCAGCAATGTTCAAGTAGAAGTAGCTTTGCAGTGGTGTACTGATGCTTATACAGATAATGTTCTCGGATTTGCCAATAATATTCGCACAGTTGATGGTGGTACCCATTTAGAAGGTTTGAAGGCAGTTTTGACAAGGACGTTAAATGCGATCGCCCGCAAGCGTAACAAAATCAAAGAAAATGAACCTAACCTCAGTGGCGAACATGTCCGCGAAGGCTTAACAGCAATTATTTCCGTCAAAGTTCCCGATCCGGAATTTGAAGGACAAACTAAAACCAAACTTGGTAACACGGAAGTCCGGGGAATCGTTGATTCTTTAGTTGGTGAAGTTCTCACCGAATACTTAGAATTTCACCCCAGCGTCGCTGATGCGGTTTTAGATAAAGCCATCCAAGCATTTAAAGCGGCTGAAGCAGCGCGTCATGCACGGGAATTAGTACGCCGCAAGTCCGTACTGGAATCATCACCCTTACCTGGAAAGCTGGCTGATTGTAGTACTCGCGATCCCAGCGAATCGGAAATCTATATTGTCGAAGGCGATTCAGCAGGCGGAAGTGCCAAACAAGGACGCGATCGCCGTACCCAAGCTATCCTGCCTCTGCGCGGTAAAATCCTCAATATTGAGAAAACTGACGATTCCAAAATTTATAAAAATAATGAAATCCAAGCCTTAATTACAGCACTAGGTTTAGGTGTTAAAGGTGAAGAATTCGACGCTTCCCAACTGCGCTATCACCGGATAGTAATTATGACCGACGCTGACGTAGATGGCGCGCACATCAGGACTCTGTTATTAACATTTTTCTATCGGTATCAACGAGCGTTAATTGAACAGGGTTTCATTTATATTGCTTGTCCGCCACTCTATAAATTAGAACGGGGACGCAATCACGAGTATTGTTATAGCGATCGCGAATTACAACAAAAAATTGCCGCCTTTCCTAGCAATGCTAATTACACCATCCAACGTTTTAAAGGTTTGGGGGAAATGATGCCAGAACAACTCTGGACAACGACAATGAACCCAGAAACTCGCAAAATGAAGCAAGTAGAAATTGAAGATGCTGCCGAAGCCGATCGCATTTTTACAATTTTAATGGGCGATCGCGTCGCACCCCGAAGAGAATTTATCGAAACCTACGGCTCTAAACTGAACTTAACCGATTTAGACATCTAAATTCTGCTAATAGTTAACTTTTTTGTAGGTTTATTGCATTAAATTACAGGGCGCGGCGATCGCGCCCTATTTATTTAGTAATTTGCAACCTTTCACCATGAGTTGCTGTCTTCAGACTTTCAGTAGCCCTTATGAACCACATACACCAGAAAACATCAAAATCTCTCTTTCCCATGCCCAATGCCCAATGCCCAATGCCCAATGCCCAATGCCCAATGCCCAATGCCCAACAATGATACTTGATTGATACAATAGATAAACATAAATTACAAAGCTTGTAAAATTCATTGCAATTCCTGAATACATATAAATTATTTTTTGTCAACCTATGGTTTTCACGTGCAAGGATATAGCATAGGCAAGTTTCCTGACTCATCTCTATTAGATGAGAAATAAAAAACACTTCATGGATATCCGTATATTTTTCCCATCAACAGGAAAAGTATTTGTTATCCTGAAAGAGCAAAGCTTAAACTCATATAATTCAAAAGCATTTGCTATGTAGCTTTAAGATTAATCAATCAACCTCAGTCCGATGGAATAATGAAAAAAAAGTATTAAACTTTACAAGTATTTTACTAATGAGAGATTGTCAACTAAGTATCCAACCCACAATCTAGATTTTCAATTATTTAAAGAACAAATAATCGATCGTCTACGATGTCAAATCCTTAATGAATTGATTAAAATATCGTTGGATACAATAGGAAAAGTTTGTCAAGTTTCATAGGGCTGAAATCACATTAGTGCGCTAACGTGTGAATAAGACCAAATTAGTTGCATCTTCATCGATCTGCTATCAGGCTGATTCCACCGTTACCTAAACTCCTTAGTTGCGGTAACTAGTACACATAATCTAGTCCAGTCCAAGGCAAACATTGTCTTAGTTGCTGTATCTACCTAGCGGGATATTTCACTTTAGCTTCAAGAACTGAGTACTTTATGAAGGAAATGTAAAAATACCTGCGCTATTGCTTCTCACTTGAGTTAATATAAAATGCGCTGTTTCTCAGTAATTCATGTTGTGCATTCTACTTAGAAACTAGCATCAACAGGTTTACTTACCTTTTAAAGTAATGACAATGCCACTGCAATTCCAAAAAGTTTCGGAAAAGATTGAAAGGTATGACTACCATTTTGAAGTTCTTTTTGATAATAGTGGCTTTACCTCTGTTAGTGGCTAAAAGATTAATACACAAAAAGAGTGCAATTTCTGTGAAACAGGCTACAATCGGAACAGTCTTTACGGAAAAAATCTGCCCACAGTTATGTTTATTTAACTGCAGTGGTAAATTTTTTTATCAAGACATGTCTTTTTCGAGACAAGTCAGTTAAAGGTAGTATGCGGTGAAAATACGCATAACCTTTACTAAGGTGAGTAAGTCAGCTACAAGCGATTTACATACTTAGTAAAAAACTCTTCCCAAAGAGAGAGAAAATTCCCGAAAATATATCTGGCAACTCAGCCAAAAAAAGATTTTCGGTAATAAATTTGCTCAATTAATAAGAGCAGTAAACACAACATCTTGAGTAATTGATTCTGCAAGGAGCATGAGGAACGCGGCATGAACCAGGCTAACAACGTACTCGAAAGCATTTATCAGCCTGACCTAGAAATGATAAATCAGCCCGATCTCGAGTTAGATCCATTGTTAATCGACGACGAAGTCGATGAGGACTTATTACTCAGCGATGAAGGCGAAATTGATGAGTTTTTAGAGCCTCAGTCTGATGAGGACGACGCAAAGTCTGGAAAAGCCGCTAAGTCGCGTCGTCGGGCACAAAGCAAGAAAAAGCACTACACAGAAGATTCGATTCGGCTTTACTTGCAAGAAATTGGTCGAATTCGTTTGTTGCGGGCAGACGAAGAAATCGAATTGGCGCGTAAAATCGCCGAATTATTGGAATTAGAGCGGATTAGAGAAAGGCTTTCCGAACAGTTGGATCGCGATCCTAAGGATAGCGAATGGGCAGAAGCTGTGCAATTGCCATTGTCAGCGTTTCGCTACAAGCTGCATATTGGTCGCCGGGCAAAAGATAAAATGGTGCAATCCAACCTGCGCCTTGTAGTTTCAATTGCCAAGAAATATATGAATCGGGGCTTATCCTTCCAAGATTTAATTCAAGAAGGAAGTCTTGGTTTGATTCGGGCTGCTGAAAAGTTTGACCATGAGAAAGGTTATAAGTTTTCTACCTACGCTACATGGTGGATTCGCCAAGCAATAACCAGAGCAATTGCCGATCAATCGCGGACAATTCGTCTTCCTGTTCATCTTTACGAAACCATTTCTCGGATTAAGAAAACTACCAAGTTGCTTTCTCAAGAAATGGGACGTAAACCCACTGAAGAGGAAATTGCTACCCGCATGGAAATGACAATTGAGAAATTACGCTTTATAGCTAAATCGGCTCAATTGCCAATTTCTTTAGAAACACCAATTGGTAAAGAAGAAGATTCTCGCTTAGGTGATTTTATTGAATCTGATGGCGAGACACCAGAAGACCAAGTTTCTAAAAACCTATTGCGCGAAGACTTAGAAAAAGTCCTCGACAGTCTTAGCCCTCGCGAAAGAGATGTGTTGAGATTGCGCTACGGTTTAGATGATGGTCGGATGAAGACTTTAGAAGAAATTGGTCAGATTTTTAACGTTACTCGCGAACGCATTCGTCAAATTGAAGCGAAAGCACTCCGCAAGTTACGTCATCCAAATCGCAATAGTGTTCTCAAGGAATATATTCGCTAATTATTAGTCGTTGGTTATTAGTCATTTATCTTGGCTAATGACTATAACCAAACACAAATTAGCAACAATAAAGAACTTCATCCGCTTGGGGGTGAAGTTTTTTTATTTGGTCATTGGTCATTGGTCATTTGTCATTGGGCTTACGTTGTGTAAACCCAACAATTATAAAACTTTGATGTTTTGGGTTCCGTCCCTCAATCCAACCTACATTCGTATCATATTTGTGTGAGTTGGTATGACTACTGACTACTGACTACTGACCACTGACCACTAACAATTGACAAACCTGCAATAAAGAACCTGGAGATGTTTTTATCCCCAGGTTTTTCATTTGTAGTTAATTTTGTATTTTAATGCTTGAACAACAGTCTGACGGCAAAAGTTTTGAATCCAAAACTATTTAGCTTGACAACTGTTAGCTACTGACTTGTCCTAAAAGTAATTTGAGAATCTCAAATCCAAAAAAATGGGATTAGAGAATACCCCAGAAATGTAGGAAGCCTTGACCAGAAAGTAGCTCAATTAAAGCCGCAGCTAAAAAGCCGATCATGGCTAAACGACCGTTCCAAATTTCTGCTTGGGGAGTAAAACCCCAACGCCAAGCATTACGATCTTCAACTACAGGAGCGGTAATTGTTTTGGTGGCATTAGTCATGGTGGATACTCCAAAGGGTATGTAATAAGATTTATTGGGTTATGTAAACTAATATAACAACTATCCTCATAATTGCAAGGATATGTTTGTAGTTTTGTTGCTGAAACTTGACCTAAGAAACAGTAACTGATAGCTATGAGCCTAAATATCTATCTCTAGATGTAGGAAGAGGTTGATCTGCGAAAGAAAATATTGAGTAATTATACTCAGAAAAATCAATAAATTCTGCCCAAATTTAAGCTGGGGGCTGAATTGACATTGCTTGATATTGAACAATGCAATTTTTATTGAAATTCTTTTGCAACTATTTTACCTAATCTGGGAAGATTTGCTCAATTGCTAACAATCGTAACGACACAAAAGTCTGTTGTAGAGACATGAAATATCAAGTCTTTACACAGTATTTGCGCCATTTTTTCGCAAAAAAATCTGGCTTTTATTCTCAGAAATATCAATATTTGTTTACAAATTTGATTACGGAATATTGCCACAGCGATCGCTAAATCAAGGGCGGGGGAACCCCGCCCCTACAGTGGATAATTTCATCGCCTAACGCACTTCGACAACGGTGATGATTTTTTCATCGCGGTTGAGTTGGAGAATGCTTTCTCCCTTGGCGTCTCTATTTAATAGGGGTACAGTTTCTACTGGTATGCGCAATACTCGTTCTTTATTTGTGACTAAGGCGATTTCCCCAGAAGCGATCGCTCCTACCATGCCGGCTAAGTTGTCGGTTTTGCTGGCGAATTTGAGGTATTGAGTCCCTAAATCACCGCGATTGGCAGATCTGAGTTGACTGACGGGAAAACGCTTTGCATATCCTTCTTCGGTAATTAGCAGTAAGTCTTCTTGTTCGTTTACCGTGACACAGCCTACCATTTGCTGATGTTTCAGCATTCGTAGGGCTTGCAATCCCATCGCCGTGCGTCCCATAATGGGTAATTGTTCGTCATTTACGGGGAATTTCAATAAACGTCCGTTGGAACTGGCGACAATTAGATGTTTGCCTGTGGTGGTGAATTGACTTAATAATAATTCATCATCGTCTTTGAGTTTGACTATTGTTACACCACGCCGGGTGAGGTTAGCTAATTCTTCTAAGGCTAGACGTTTAATTCTTCCTTGTTTTGTTAACAGAATAATTTGCGTAGTGTCAGCATTTTCTGGTATCACAAAACGATTAATCACCGCTTCTTGAGTACCTTGGGCTGTACTACTGAGCATAGTGATTAGCGGTTTACCCTTGGGCGAACGTGAGGTAATAACAGGGATATCTCCTACCCTGACTGGGTAAACTTTACCGCCACTGGTAAGGACTAATAAATCTTGGTGGGTGTCGGTTGACTGAGTTTGAATAATAAAATCATGATCGGTTAAACCGTTGTCAGCTTTGGGTTTTTTACCGTTGGGCTGAATTCGGCGCACATATCCCCGTTGGGTAAATTCTAAAATCGCTGCTTCGGCTGGTTGGGAAGATTGAGGACTGTCTTCATCTTCTGCGGCTGATTGGCGAGTTTTTCCTTTCTCTTCTGGCTTCTTAATTTCTGCCGTAAAAGGTACGAGTTTGGTACGACGCGGATCGCTGTATTTGCGCTTGAGCGATCGCAAATCTTTTTTCAGTGCTTTGAGTAATTCTTTGCGATCGCTGAGTAATCGCCGTAATAAATCAATTTGCTCTGATAGTTGTGCAAACTCCTGCTGTAAATTCTGCTGTTCTAAGCTGGTTAAACGGCGCAAGGGCATAGCTAATATCGCATCTGCTTGCACTTGGGTTAAATCTAACCGACTACAAAGGCTAATTTTCGCCGTGCTACCATCAGCAGCTTGGCGCAAAATTTCAATGACGGTATCAACGTGAGCTAAGGCTGAGAGTAAACCTTCTACTAAATGCAGACGACTTTCGGCTTTACCTAACTCGTAACTGTAGCGCCGAGATAGAGTTTGCTCGCGGAAACTTAAAAACTCCTGCAACAGTTGGCGCAAGCTTAACTGACGGGGTTGTCCATCTACTAAGGCTAAGAGAATCGCGCCAAAGTTAGTTTGTAAAGCGGTTTGATGATATAAATGCTGGAGAATTTCTTGGGGGTTAGTATCGCGTTTGAGTTCGATAACTACGCGCATTCCTTCGCGATCGCTTTCGTCGCGAATATCAGAAATTCCTAACAAACGACCTTGATTAACTAATTCTGCAACCTTCTCAATCCAGCCTGCTTTATTTACTTGATAAGGTAATTCTGTAATAATAATTGCTGTGCGGCGTTTGCTACCACGAGTAGGTGCTATCTCTTCTAATGTGGCGACTCCCCGTAACACAATCCCACCTTTCCCTGTGGTGTATGCTTCCTTGATTCCCGCATCACCAATTATTTCTCCGCCTGTGGGAAAATCCGGGCCGGGAATTAATTCAAATAATTTTTCATCAGATAAATCTGGTTGATCGATTAAGGCGATTAAACCATCAACAACTTCCCCTAAATTATGGGGGGGAATATTTGTCGCCATACCTACAGCAATACCAGCACAGCCATTAAGTAATAAAAATGGTAACTGTGCTGGTAAAACTGTTGGTTCTTGCTGGGAATTATCGAAGTTACCGATAAATTCTACAGTTTCTTCGCCAATTTCTGTCAGCATTCCCTCATGACCAATGGCAGCGAGGCGAGTTTCTGTATAACGCATCGCGGCGGGTGGATCGTTGTCCACGCTACCGAAGTTACCATGTCCTGCTAATAAGGGGTAGCGGCTAGAAAATTCCTGTACCAGCCTAACTAAGGCGTCATAAACCGCTTGATCGCCGTGGGGATGGTATTTACCTAGCACATCCCCTACCACACGGGCGCATTTACGATAGGGTCTATCTGGTGTCAAACCCAGTTCGTGCATTGCATATAAAATCCGCCGATGCACTGGTTTTAAGCCATCGCGCACATCTGGCAACGCTCGCCCTACAATTACGCTCATGGCATATTCTAGGTAAGACCGTTGCATCTCAGTGTGCAGGGCTGTGGTGATTACCTGTCCCGTTGAGAGAAGGTTTAACTGTTTTGCCATGAGCTTGTTCCCTGAAATTTAACTACACAAAAGTCGTTTTAAATAAACGCTGCAACAACCACAGCATAACGGATGAAAGGCTATTTCTCACCAAATCTTGTTAGTCAGAGGATAAAAAGCAGTAGTATTATCCTTGATGACGGGGAGACACATTGAAGACTAAAAAGGAGGCAGACAACTGTTTTGTTCAGATGTTTATCCCCCCCCATTCTCATAAGTTAAATTCTCATGAAAACTGTTCTGATTGTAGAAGACGATTTAATCAATGCTCGCGTTTTTTCCAAGATTTTAACCAAGCGCGGGGGCTTAGATGTTAAGCATACAGAAAATGTGGACGAAGTCATCACAATTGCTCAAGCTGGTGATGCAGACCTGATTTTGATGGATGTTTCTTTGTCTCGAAGTGTCTACCAAGGTAAGTCTGTTGATGGTATCAAAATTACACAAATGTTAAAAGCTGACCCGCAAACAGCACATTTACCTGTGATTTTGGTTACCGCTCACGCTATGGAAGGCGATCGCGAAAACTTCTTGAAACAAAGCGGTGCTGATGGCTACATCTCTAAGCCTGTCGTTGACCATCAACTTTTTGTTGACCAAATTCTGGCACTTCTACCCAAAGAATAAAAGCAAAGAACTGGTGGCTGACACTCAGCAATCCTCGACTTGCGATTACTTCAGTATATATGTACTATAAACACTGTGAGTTCGGCAAGTGGTAATGAGTGGTGGGTAAAAGCGGTTCCAATTACCAATTGCCAAATTACTGTTTAACTATTGAGCAGGTGGCTGGTTGGAATTTAAGGGGCTTCCCCCTTGCTGTAAAGCCGCTTGAATCCTGGGTAACTCCAGGAATTTTTTGGTATCTGATAGTAGCCGATCGCCCCAAAGATTTTGCTTGAGGAAATCCAAATCGCCATAGCGCTGATCGATGCGCAAAGCTTGTTCGCCCATTGCTAAACCCTGTTGGCGATCGCCTTTAGTGTATAAAGCCACTGCTAAGGCTAATAAAGGTTCGGCTGCTTGTTTGTCCAAAGATACAGCAGTTTGCCATTGCTTGATTGCGCTTTGGACATCACCCTGTTCGTATTGAATTAAGCCAGTGTTATTAATGGCTGGCCAAAATTTCGGATCGTTGGAGACAGCTTTGTTATATTGCGCGATCGCATCTGGTAAGCGACCAGTCATATAGTAAGCATTCCCCAAATCAAATAAACCTTCTGGATCGTTGGGTTTGATTTTCAAGCCAGCTTGGTAACTAGCAATAGCTGCTGGATATTTCTCCTGCTGAAAGTGAGCCGAACCCATTGCAAACAAAGCATCAGCATTTTTAGGATTGAGAGATTGAGCTTTTTTGAAAGCCGCGATCGCCTCATCAAACTTTTTGCTTTGGAGATGCAATCCACCCAATAGAAACCAAACTTTATCATTTTTTGGAGCCAGTTGACTAGCTAGCCTAGCTCTTGGCAATGCTAACTCAAACTGTTGAAACTGTCCTAGTTGCGCCGCCTCTTGTGCCAAGCTCAAGCCTTGTTTTTCCAATTTTCCTGCATCAAGTTGCAGTGTATGAGGTATTAAAGCCTGTGCTTGTGCTGCTTTTGGCATACTCCACAAACTACAGACAACGAGAAAAGAAATCAATCCTATTTTTTTAGGCACGCTACCTCCTCTTACCCACGAATCAAACAATCTTTCAGCTAGCTTAAACGATCTCCACTCTAGACGAAAAGCAAACTTTTCGTTAAGAGTCAAGAGTCAATCTTAGATGATTTTAAAAAGATTGGGCATGGGCATGGGGCATTGGGCATTGGGCATGGGGCATTGGGCATGGGGCATTGGGCATTGGGCGTGGGGCATTGGGCATGGGGCATTAGTTAAGCACCTGTTCATTACCTCTAATTTCTAGCTCCTAGCTCCTAGTCCCTATTTGCAAGTGATTTAAGTTAATTTAGACACCTGATTAAATCAATAGCGATCGCAGAAATTTTAGGTCTACTGACAGTAAGTAATCCTGCTGAATTAAATTGCAACTTGAGGAATAATAATCGGCAATAAAACTGACTACTAGAGTTACATAATTCCATTAAGTATAGAATAGGTAGCTAATTAATAAAATGATTTCCCAGTGTAAGTAAATCACTGTAAATAAAGCCAATTATTGTATGAGACATAAACAGGACTTAAAGCCCTTACCAATAACAAATATAGGGACGGGTTTATTTAAATCATCATTGTTCAGTGAGGATATTTGTGAACCCGCCCCTACAGACAAATGACTAATTACCAATGCCCAATGCCCAATGCCCAATGCCCCATGCCTCAGATAGTTGCAATTATTGGGCGCAAAGTATAAAAATTATTGATGTATGAAATACTTACTAGCCACAGCCAGAATAGTTTTTTTGCTGGCTGAATTGCGATTTAAGTTAGATAAATTACATGCACTTTATTTCTGCATAACTGATGACTTTGGTCATATATCAGTGGGGCATTACTAGTTACTTTAGTCATGCACCAATTTTGCAGATTTTGTAAGATAATTACTAGCATGAATTTATACAATAAAATTGTGGTTAAGTCATGTTTACCAATAATAAAAAAGAGTAGCTATGACAATTGATGCCTCAAACCCTGTAAATTCACCACCTTTGGTTACTGATGTCAAAAGAAGCAAAGGCAAGATTAAATGGCTACCTTGGCTAGTTACTCTGATGTTGTTGGGGGGAATTGGCTATGTAATTTATTACCAAGTAGCTGTGGCTCCGGCGCAGCAAGCGAGACGGCGAGTTTTGACCCAGCCTGTAGAAAGACAAACTTTAGCGATCGCAGTTTCTGCCAATGGTACGGTAAAACCTGAGCGGTCAATTAACCTCAGCCCGAAAAATTCCGGGATTCTCAAAAGACTCTTAGCCAAAGAAGGCGATATCGTCAAACAAGGGCAGATTGTCGCTTATATGGATGATTCCAATCTGCGGGGACAGCTCACCTCTGCCCAAGGACAATTAGCACAAGCTGAGGCAAATCTGCAAAAAGCCCAAGCTGGTAATCGCCCCCAAGATATTGCTCAAGCACAGGCGCAACTAGACGAAGCCGAAGCGAATTTGCAAAAGGTACAAGCAGGTAATCGTCCGCAAGAGATTGCCCAAGCACAAGCACGTTTACAAAGTGCCCAAGCCACTCTCGCAAAAGCAGACGACGATTATCGCCGCAATTTGCAACTTTACAATTCCGGTGGTATTTCTCTACAGACAGTTAATCAAAAACGTGCAGATCGGGATAGCGCTCAAGCGGCGGTAAATGAAGCCCAGCAAGCAGTAAATTTACAAAAATCCGGTTCCCGTCCAGAAGACATTGAGCAAGCCAGAGCGACAGTTAACCAAAGAAAACAAGCTTTAGCACTTCTCCAAGCCGGAACGCGCCAAGAAGATATCAGCGTCGCCCGCGCTCAGGTAACATCTGCGCGTGGTTCTTTGCAAAATATCCAAGCCCAAATTAACGACACAATTATTCGCGCCCCTTTTGATGGTGTTGTCACCAAGAAATACGCCGATCCAGGAGCCTTTGTTACCCCAACAACGGCAAGTAGTGACGTATCTTCCGCGACATCTTCCTCTATTTTGGCGCTCGCTTCTACCAATGAAGTAGTCGCCAATTTAGCGGAAACCAATATTTCCAAAATCCGCATTGGTCAAAAAGTTACAGTTAAGGCAGATGCTTATCCCGGCAAAATCTTTGAAGGTAGAGTCAGACAAATTGCGGCTCAATCTGTCGTTTCACAAAACGTAACTAGTTTTGAAGTTAGAGTTACCCTGACAGATCCGCAAAGATTACTCCGTTCGGGGATGAACGTAACTACAGATTTCCAAGTCGGTCAGTTAGAAAATGCACTCGTAGTCCCCACAGCCGCAGTAGTTCGTCGGGAAAATGCCACAGGTGTATATGTAGCAGGGAAAGATAACCAACCTGTATTTACTCCCATTGAAACTGGGGTCACCGTCAACAAATTTACGGAAGTTAAATCGGGATTGACAGGAACAGAAAAAGTATTGCTCAGTTTCCCCCCAGGTTCCAGACCCCAATCCACACCGCGAGGCGGAGTCCTCCCCGGCGTCAGTGGTGGCGGTGGTGGTGGCGGTCGTCGTTCTCAAGGTGGTGGTTCGCTTTAATTGTCATTGCTCAGAGACTTAGAGACGCGATTCATCGCGTCTGTACAATTGTTATACCATTTTGAAAAAAGAATGTGACAGATGGGTAGGGGCACGGCACCAGTAAGATAATTTGAGATACCGAAAGATTGTGGATGCCGTGCCCCTACAAAGAATTTATTTGTCGCAAATATTATTTGAATTAGTATTATTTTTCCCTCTGCCCCCTAGCCTTTAGTCCCTATGTTCAAATTCCTGGGTTTTTACAAAAAAAATAATACCCGTACTGTGCCGTTGTGGGAAATTTTATCAATGGCAGCAGAGACGTTATGGAGTAATAAATTACGCACAGGATTGACGATGCTGGGCGTAATTATTGGTATTTCTTCGGTGATTGCGATTACTTCTGTAGGTCAAGGGGTACAAAAGGGAGTTGAGCAGCAGATACAAGGATTGGGTACGAATGTGCTGCAAATTTTAGCAGGTGCGGCGAGAAGCGGGAATATCAGCCAAGGGTTGGGTTCAAGTAGCACTTTAACCTGGGAAGATGCAAAAGCGATCGCAACTCAAGCACCATCAGCGCAAATTGTTTCTGCCTATTTGCAGCGAAATGCCCAAGTTGTTTATGAAGGACAAAACACATCAACCACAATTTACGGTACAGATTTAAACTACCCAGAAGCGAGAAATACTTACCCGCAACAAGGGAGATATTTTACTCAAGATGAACTAGATACCTCTGCACAGGTGGCTGTACTGGGGCCGACAGTGCTGCGGACTCTGTTTGGACAAGGTGCTAACCCTATAGATGAAACTATCCGCATTCGGGGAGAAGCTTATAGAGTCATTGGCGTGATGGAACCTAAAGGTTCTCAGGGGCCTTTCGATCGCGATGACCAAATTTTCATCCCTCTAACGAGTATGTCAGCGAGACTAGTGGGTAATAATGCCCTAACAGGTATTTCCGTAAATGGGATTTTAGTCAAAGCTGCCAATCAAGAACAGTTAGAAGCAGCACAGTTTCAGGTGACTAATCTTTTACGCCTGCGTCACAATATCTATCCGCCGCAAGTAGATGATTTTCGCGTTACCAATCAAGCTGATATCGTGAGTACTTTAACCAATGTCGTGGGTTTATTTACAATCATGGTAGTAGCGATCGCGGGAATTTCTCTAGTAGTTGGCGGTATTGGGATTGCCAATATTATGCTAGTTTCTGTAGTCGAGCGTACCAGAGAAATTGGTATCCGCAAAGCCGTAGGCGCGACGAATTCAGCCATATTAAATCAATTTTTAGCCGAAGCGATCGTGATTTCCATTGTCGGTGGAATCATTGGCATGGTGAGTGGTGTTGCGATCGCATTTGGTGCAGCCAGTATTTTTAAATTTCCCTTTGTAATTTCTTTAATCTCAGTAATTGTTGGTTTTGGACTTTCGTTAACCGTTGGCTTAATTGCTGGCGTTATTCCCGCGAGAAATGCCGCCAAATTAGATCCAATTACCGCCTTAAGGAGCGACTAATCAATTCAAAATTCAAAATTCAAAATCTAAAATCTAAAATCTAAAATCTAAAATCTAAAATTGATATGCCCACAATGATTTGGATGGAATCTATTACTAAAACCTACCATTTAGGAGAAATTGATGTTCCCATACTTAAGGGAATTCAACTTTCAATAGAGGAAGGTGAATATGTGGCAATTATGGGTGCATCAGGTTCGGGTAAATCTACCTTGATGAATATTTTAGGTTGTTTGGATCGTCCAACGGCAGGACATTATATTTTTGAAGGCAGAAATTTAACTACTTTTAATGATGATGAATTAGCTTATATTCGCAATCAAAGAATTGGGTTTGTGTTTCAACAATTTAATCTTTTGGCAAGAGCAACGGCGTTAGATAATGTCATGCTACCGATGGTTTATGCCAATATTCCCAAGGCTAAACGTCAGCAAAGAGCATTAGAAGCTTTAGAGAGAGTAGGACTTAAAGAACGTGTAGCTAACCGTCCTAGTCAACTTTCTGGGGGACAACAACAACGAGTTGCGATCGCGCGTGCTTTAGTCAACCGTCCTGCATTAGTTTTAGCTGATGAACCGACAGGTGCGTTAGACACAGAAACTTCTTACGAAGTTATGAATTTATTAACAGAATTAAATGAGCAAGGAATTACTATTGTTATCGTTACCCATGAGCCAGATATTGCTGCACAAACTCACAGAACTATCCGCGTACAGGATGGGTTAATTGTTGGTTGATTGTAAATTTAATTTATTCAGGACTTACGCAAAATACCTTTGAAACTCTTATTTCTTCGTGTCCTACCCTTCGGGAACGGCTTCGCCGAACGTGTCTTCTCTGCGAGACGCTACGCGAACGCGGTTCGATTCTTCCGTAGTTTGTGCGTAAGTCCTATTATTTAACCGCCAAGACGCCAAGACGCCAAGAATTCATAGAATATGCGTAAGTTTTAATTAAGAATTACGAATTACGAATTATTTTTGTATTAACAATGAACTCGATATTATTCCGCGTGCATTTTACCTGGGTTGCTGTTTTAGTTTCTCTTTTAATCCCAACATTTACTAAAAGCGCAGATGCACAAACGCTGCAATCTCCAAATCAGACGAATAATTCAACCTCAGTTCTCGATAATCTCACACCGAATCCTAATCCTTTACAATTTCCTACTAACCCGGAAGAAGTCAGGATTCAGGGAACTGTACCTATTAGTTTAAATCAAGCTTTAGAATTAGCAAAACGCAATAATCGAGATTTACAAGCAGCACAATTTCAATTAGAACGCAGTCAAAGTGCGCTGAGGGAAGCTCAGGCGGCTTTACTGCCTAATGCTAGTATTAATGGAAATTTAACTAATAATGGTGATGGTTTTTTTGGTGGTTCATCGCCATCAACGACATCTTTTAGCGGTCAAGCACAAATCAATTATGACCTATATACATCTGGAAATCGCCAAGCTAGTATTCGTTCTGCTGAAGAACAGGTAAGAATTGATGAATTAAATTTTGAAAATCAATCTGCGGTAGTTGGTTTAAATGTTGCTACTCAATATTACAATTTACAACAAGCAGATCAACAAGTCAGAATTAATCGCTCTGCGGTAGAAAATGCTCAGGCGAGTTTACGCGATACTCAAGCTCGACTAGAAGCGGGAGTAGGTACGCAATTTGATGTATTGCAAGCGCAGGTTAATTTAGCCGATGCTCAACAGCAACTGACTAATGCAATATCTCAACAAAGAATAGCTCGGCGTCAGTTTGCTACTCTTTTAAGTTTGCCACAATCAGTAGATATTACTGCCGCCGATCCGGTGAGATTAGCAGGTTTATGGCAGTTAACACTCGAACAAACCATCATCCAAGCTTATCAAAATCGCCCAGAATTACCGCAATTTTTAGCACAACGCAATCAAGCTGAACAACAACGCCGACAAGCACTTTCGCAATTAGGGCCGCAATTGGGTTTAAATGGGATTTACAGTTTGCAGGATAGGTATAACGATGCAATTAGCGTTGCTGATGGCTATTCTGTAGGATTACAAGCTAATTTAACTTTATTTGATGGTGGTGCAGCTAGAGCTAGAGCAGCGCAGTCACGTGCTAATATTGCGATCGCAGAAACTCAATTTGCTAACCAGCGCGATCTCATCCGCTTTGATGTGGAACAATATTATTTTCAGTTGCAGTCTAATTTAGATAACGTGCAAACTTCGACTTTAGCTTTAACCCAAGCTAGAGAAGCTTTGCAAATAGCTAGATTGCGTTTACAAGCTGGTGTGGGTACGCAAACTGAGGTGATTTCTGCAGAAAACGATTTAACTAGGGCTGAAGGTAATCGAGTGACAGCGATTTTAGATTACAATCGCGCTTTGGCTAATTTACAGCGTTCCGTCACTTCGAGAACTGCGCGTTAGTGGTTTAGCACAGGAATTATCAAAATCAAATCTTTCTGGAGTCAAAAATTTAGTCTGATTTTTTCAACTATGAAATGCTAACTATAGCTCAATTTATAGTCCAATACGGTTCAGTTAAGGATAAATGTAGGTTGGGTTGAACGAAGTGAAACCCAACAAATCGCCGAAAATGTTGGGTTTCGTTCCTCAACCCAACCTACGTGGTTTAAGGTTTTTGACGCTAACTGAACGGTATTGATTTATAGTCAGCATTTTAGTGCTATTTTTGCATTTACTGGTTTTTTATATGAATTAGTTTCCTTGATAGATACCATTCATCTAACTATATTATTCAACCTCAGGAATGGTTATTTTAAGATGCTTAATGGGTAAAATATATACAATTATGTCTATGAGGATAGGCATCAGGTAATAACATTTTGAAAAAAGAATGCGACAGATGGGTAGGGGCACGGCATCCACAATCTTTCGGTATATCAAATTATCTTACTGGTGCCGTGCCCCTACAAAGAATTTATTTGTCACCAACATTATGTGAATTAGTATAAGACCAAGTTAAATAATGTTGGCGAAACATCAATATATTCTAGGAGGGCATGGCAATGCCATGCCCCTACAGTCTGTCGCATTGTTTTTTTTAAATAGGGATAAGGCTTAAACTCTCTTCGTTTCTATCAGCTAAATTTATGCTCTAGATGGGAATAAGGACTGAGTCTTTACTGCTGATTGTAACTCACCCATTCAGGTGAAGTTAGGCAAAACAGGTAATAGCTAAAATTAAAGGAAATTAAGCTATAACTGAGCAAGAGAATATTGAGTCCGTTAATAAATAACTAGGCTTTATTCTAAACTTGATTCTCTGAAAAACTGCCCTCATAGCCCATTAACTAACAGCTATTTCCGCAAAACAATCCTTATCGGCTGGTATCATGAATACGTATGTAGAAATCCCCGTGATTGGCAAAAAAATTAAGTATCCGATGCGCTGGCTGATAGGACTAGTAACAGCAGGTGCATTGGTTGTAGGTAGTACTACTACCTATAATTTAGTGAATCAGGGAAATAACAAACAAGATATTTCGGAATTAACGGTTCCAGTAGAAACCCAAAGCGTTACCTTGCGGATTGCTGCTAGTGGGAAGGTAGTACCAGTTCAGAGTGTAAATATCAGTCCTAAAAATCCGGGGGTGTTGGGTGAATTATATGTTGAACAAGGCGATCGCGTTAAACAAGGACAAGTAATTGCACGGATGGATGTGGGGGAAATTCAAGCGCAAATTCTCCAATATCAAGCCAATATCGCCCAAGCCCAAGCCCAACTCGATGAAGCCAAAGCCGGCAGTCGTCCCCAAGAAATCGCCCAAGCCAAAGCGCGTTTAGCCCAAGTAGAGGCGCAGTTAGCCTCAGCCCGTGCGGGTAATCGCGCCCAAGAAATTGGACAAGCGCAAGCGCAGGTAGAATCAGCCCAAGCCCAAGTTAACTTGACGCAAGCCAGAGTCGAGAGATATCGGGAATTAACCAGACAAGGCGCAACTTCTCAAGATCAGCTCGATCAATATATCAGTGAAAATAGCCGCGCCAAAGCTAGTTTACAAGAAGCGCAAAAACGCCTATCTCTGTTGCAAAGTGGAACTCGCAGCGAAGAAATCGACGCCAGAGAAGCCGCCGTTACCGAAGCCCGCGCCGCGCTTGTACTGTTACAAAATGGTAGCCGTCCTGAGGAAATTGCCCAACGTCAAGCATCTGTAAAAGCAGCCCAAGCCCAGTTAAAAGCAGCCCAGGTAAGGCTTGCAGACACAGTAATTCGCGCCCCTTTTGACGGGATTGTTACCCAGAAGTACGCTAACGTTGGCTCATTTGTCACACCAACTACTTCCGCATCTAGTAGCGCCTCAGCAACATCTAGTTCCATTGTCGCCGTAGCGCGGGGTTTAGAAGTCTTAGCCCAAGTTCCCGAAGCAGACATTGGCAGAATTAAGCCAGGACAACAGGTAGAAATCGTTGCTGATGCTTACCCCGACCAAATATTTAAAGGTAACGTGCGCCTAATAGCACCAGAAGCAGTAGTAGAACAGGGCGTGACATCGTTCCAAGTGCGGGTGGCATTAGATACAGGTTTAGATAAACTGCGTTCAGGCTTGAATGTAGACTTAACCTTTGTTGGCGATCGCGTCAATAATGCCTTAGTATTACCCACCGTCGCCATCGTCACCGAAAAAGGCCAAACCGGCGTACTCGTCCCCGACGAAAACAATAAACCCCAATTTCGCCAAGTCACCGTCGGCGCACAAATCAAAGACCAAATCCAGGTTTTAGAAGGCGTTAAAAGTGGCGATCGCATTTTCCTCAATCCACCCAAGGATTACAAGATAGAAAAGTGACAGTTGACAGTTGACTGTTGACAAATGACAAATGACAAATGACAAATGACAAATGAACTTCTTAGAAAGCATCCAAATGGCGGGGAAAACCCTGCTGTCGAATAAGTTACGCAGTGCGCTTACCATGCTGGGGATTGTCATTGGTAACGCTTCGGTGATTGCGATGATTGGGATTGGCGAAGGCGGACAAAGGTATGTTTCTCAGCAGCTTGAGTCTTTGGGGCCGAATACATTATTTGTGCTTCCCGGTAACCAAGAAACCGAACGTATCACCAGAGATTTACCAAAAACTCTGGTTTTGGAAGATGCAGAAGCGATCGCATCTCAAGTACCTACAGTAGCTAATGTGACGGCAGAATTAAATAGCCGTCAAGTTGTGACTTACCGCAATCGCAACACCGATGTGAATATCATTGGTACAACTCCCAGTTTTTTGGTAGTTAGGGATTTTGAAACCGCTAAAGGGCGATTTTTCACCGATATTGATATGAAACGCAGCCACCAAGTTGCTGTATTAGGTGCAGATTTAGCGGAAAGATTATTTGGTAGTAGTAATCCTGTTGGACAGCAGTTAAGAATTAAAAATACTAGCTTTCAAGTGATTGGCGTTCTCGCTGCTAAAGGTTCTAACTTAGGCGTGAATTATGACGACGCAGTATTAGTACCAATTATTACTACAGCTAATCGCCTAATTGGGCGGACTTCTCCCTATGGTTTAGAGTTAAGCTATATTGTTGCTTCTGCCAAAAACGCCGATAGTGTCGATGCAGCAGAATTTCAGATTACAAATTTACTGCGCCAACGACACAAAATTAACGGCGAAGATGATTTTACCATTCGTTCCCAAAAAGATGCTTTGCAAACAGTCGGGCAGATTACAGGTGCATTAACAATCATGCTAGCTGCGATCGCGGGTATCTCGTTATTCGTCGGCGGTATTGGCATTATGAATATTATGCTAGTATCCGTCACCGAACGCACCCAGGAAATCGGATTGCGCAAAGCCATCGGTGCAACCGAGCAAGATATTTTGTTACAGTTCATCATTGAAGCCGTAATTGTTTCCGCCATTGGTGGTGTTGTCGGTACTGCGGTTGGTGTTGGTGGAATTTTCTTAGTCGCCGCCTTAACACCTTTAGAAGCTGGCATTTCTTTTGTAGCAATTACAATGGCTGTTGGTATCTCCGGCGGAATCGGTTTATTCTTTGGCGTCGTACCTGCAAGACGCGCCGCCAAACTTGACCCAATTGTCGCCTTAAGAAGCGCGTGATAATTGGTCAATGGTCATTTGTCAGAGACGCGATGAATCGCGTCTGTACAATTGTCATTGGTCAATGGTCATTTGTCATTGGTCATTCGTAAAATCATACCGTAGGGGCATCGGCAATGCCGTGCCCTCCCCCAACCGATTCAACATCTCAACGATCAACTATTCGTCATTCGTAAAATCATACCGTAGGGGCATCGGCAATGCCGTGCCCTCCCCCAACCGATTCAACAACTCAACGATCAACTATTTGTCATTCATAAAATCATACCGTAGGGGCATCGGCAATGCCGTGCCCTCCTCCAACCGATTTAAGTAAGTCGGCGGGAATAAACCAAGTTATATTACGAAACGTAAACAGGCTTAAAACCCTTACCAATGACCAATGACAAAGGACAAATGACAGCCCCCGGCAGTTAGGTTTAATTGCGCCGACCTACTTAACATCTCAACGAATCACAATATTATTTTTCCCGGTGCAGATTAAATTTGCATCATGCCAATTTTTTGCGAGAAAATTACCAAAAAAATTCTCGCCAGTGATGAAAAATACTCTGAGGGCGTAAAATTTTTGTGCCCCGATGAAAGATATTTGTGGTAGCTTGAGTTTGCAAGCTGCTGAAAAGAAGATATTTAGGAAAATATTCGCCTTTTTTTCACCATCATTCACCCTTGGATCTCGGATGTTGCACTTCTGAACAGAAAATTCCGAGTTCAGAACATGAAGTTTCGAGTTTTGAACATGAAATTCCGAGTTCGGAACATAAAGTTTCGAGTTCGGAACATAAAGTTTCGAGTTTTGAACATGAAATTCCGAGTTCCTGGAGTTTAGACTAAACACATGACAAAGTAACTCAGGATAACTGAGTGACAAGCTTTACACCCAAAAATGGAAAAATCAACGAATTAAGTAGATTGTGGT
>NZ_CAWPNJ010000061.1:0-47840 GCF_963889195.1 Calothrix sp. FACHB-168 | reverse complement strand
CTTTCCACCAGTAAACTCTTGCAGAAAATACTTCAAAAACTCCTGTGCTACCTTATCCGGTACAGGTTCCCGCATCACAATTACCTGGGGAATATGCAATTGTTCCAACTCATAAGCAATCCCCAAACCATCGCAAGAATTAAAAAATGCAATTTGCAAGCGTTTTTGTATCGCTACTTGCAAAGCATCCCGCAATTCCCCCATCGTTAAACTGTCGTGATGATTTATATAAATCCTCCCCTGCATCATCCTCTTAGCCCCCTCCTCGCTTGCGGGGAGGGGGTTGGGGGTGGGGTTCTGGGTTTGAGAATGTCCAGAGAAAAACAACATATCCCAACCCAAATCATCTTGCAGATAATGATTTAAGTCCTCCCGTGATGGTTGTTGTAATAAGACAATTTCCGCATCATCACCACAAAAATTATGTAGCAGCTTTTTATCAGCTTCAATATCAATATTTGAACTATCCCCCAAAATAATTAAAATTCTAATTTTTTCTCGATATGCTCGTTCTCTCCGTTCTGAATTTGGCGAACTTAAAGCCACTTCTACCAAAGTAAAATTAATTAAAACCTCCCACAAATGCCAAGGTAGCTGACGTAATTCATGACAAGAAGTCGTAATTATGATTCTGATTTCATCTTGGGGATTGAATTCTTTGAGAGAATTAGCAATAGAAATAAAAGATTGTGCATTCAGCCATTGATTAAAACTAGCAAGTAAGTTGATAGATTCTCTCGTACATTCTTGCTTTAAAGATTCCAGATCAACCTGACGACTCCCCCCAGATTTAATCCTAAATTGACTGTAGCGACTGTAATATATTTCGTGCCAGGTATTTAATAATTGCGGAATCGTAATATTTTCTGGTAACTTAGCTGTGGTGGTTCGGTAAGCGCGTTGTCCTTCATTTGCGATTTCTAAATTAACTTGAAACCCTGATTCAAAATTGCCATCAAATTTTAAAATAACCAGCTTTTTCATAGGTGATATAACCTAATCTATTTGATTTAAATCTCATCCATATCACAACCTGTAGTAGTGCGGGCATCTTGCCCGCTACTACCAATAAAGAGGATTCCCGCTATTATCAATAGGAAGGATTCCCACTACTACCAATAGGAAGGATTCCCGCTATTATCAATAGGGAGCAAGATGCTCCCACTACTTTAAAAAACAATTTACGATGCAAAGCCTGTTTTATGATGTTCCCATACAGAGCATATAAACCAGAAATTGATAGAAATTTTTAATTATCATACAACAAATTCCTGGGTCACTTTCGACTCACCTAAAATTATCTCAACACTAAATTCCTCATTTAATTCTGCACTTAATGTAATCTCCACCCAATCATCATGCTGTCGAGAAGTAACAGCATCTACTTCTTTTCCATTTTCATCATTAACAACCAATTTTAATCCTGGAGCTAAAGCAACACTTTTCTCTCGATCAGGATGAACTTGTACAATAATATCTATTTCGCCCTGATTTTGATTTTCCCCATCAATTATCTCTTGATTTTTGGGATTTAACTTGACAAGCAAAACCACAGACTCGCCATTTAACTGCAAACCAATATCAACTTTTTTGCACCTCGTTACACTAAAATTTCTAGCGAATCTAAAACTCAGTTCTCGTGGGTTAAAGATTTCTTCCACGTTTAACCAACCTTCTGTAAATACCCCTTTCATCCATTCTCTAATATTGACTTTTGCAGTTGCTTCTTTTGCTGTTAAATAATCGAGTAAATCATCAACAGGTTGTAATTGACTTAAATGTATTCTTGCTAGTTGTTGAGTAGTGAACCCTAAAATTTTGGCTTCTCTCAAAGACTGATTAAACTGCACTGCGATATATGCAATTCTATCTGCTCTTACCTCGGTGGGAATTTCCAAATATTCCGCATCTGGTAACACCGGACGACATTCGATTTTACCAATATTTTTTACTTCCAAATCAGCTAAATCAATTAAACTTAGCATCCACGGATTACTATTATCTGCATTTGACCAATTAGTTTCAAACCCCATACAATCAAGATAATAATTGACCGCATACACAGCTAAAGTATTGAGATATATTTTTTTCCCATCCTCAGTATTTGATATTCCTTGTTTGCGTTGATTCGCCTTTGCATGAGCTTCTATACTCAGAGGAATTGTAAAAGATGTTTGTTCGTGCTTAGTGTTCATAATTGTCCTGAATATGTTTGTGCAAGAGTGAATGATTGAGAATTAATGTTCGGTCTAATGTCCGATTTATTGTAAATATTTACGAAAATAGTCGATAATTTTACGCTTTTTAATATTGCGTTGATATAGCTCAGATAGCCTTGATATCGGATGACCTAATTTTTGAGATATATCTTCCCATTTATCATTATTTAATCTCATTAATATGACTTTCTGTAAATTGGCATTTTTATCTTCACCAATATAAGTATTTTGTAAAAGTCCTTCTGGATCATTCTTGATGAAATTTTTGGTCGTTGATAATTCCAATTCATCTTCAGTCTCAGAAACCAGTTTATCTTTGAGTTCTTGTCCAACTCTAGATAACTCTTTACTCAAAGATTTATCTGAGTCACTCTGACAACTCTCTAACTCATCAAGAGATAATATTTTGGGTTGATTTCTGTATTGTCTTAAAACATCGTGAAATCGCCAATTAAATACCTGATTCACCCAAGCCATTACCTTATATTCTGGCTGATAATTATCAATATTTTTGCAAATCTCTAGATAGGTTTTTGCTTCAGCTTCGTGATAAATCTCTTGAAAATCAGGTAAATTATGCCAGCGTGTAAACCTTTTTAATTTCTTGGATTGCTGGATTTTGGTAATTAATTTATTCAATATTTTTCGACGTTCTGCACTTTTTTGGGGATGGTTTTGTGCTGCGTAAACTAGCTGACGCAACTGTAAATCTAAATCATCATCCATCGAAATCTCCTGCTCAACCTCGAATGCTTGGTATTTTGTTGTCATCATAGATACATAGAATACTGTAGGGTAAATGGTTGTTTGAGCTTTGGGAAATTTGCACCTTCGACGCGAGCAACGCAACACCACGCGGTAAAATATCCCTGTTAGCGAGCTTTTCGCGGGAATATATTCGACTTTTATCGATGCATGGTAATTGCTCCCCAACCTCTTTAAACCCTTCTACGAAGGAGATGGGAAGCTTTTACGCAGTTTTTGGGAAAATTTTTGAAAATTATTTCTGTAGTATGAGGTTACAGAAGTAGGAGCGATCGCATAAAGCCATTACACCTGATGATTTACGATGTAGAAGGGGAAGTTATTAGTCAATCGCTGTAGAACAATATTGCTGAGGAAGTGCTACCTTGCTTTTATGAAAAAGGGAATAAAAGTTTTTGACTCAAGGTTAATGAAGTAAAAATTCCGATTTTAGATGGTAACTCTTGATTTTCATAATAAGTACCATGTAATTTATCCCACAATTTGAAATTTGCACCATAGTTGCAATTATAAATTTCGCTGCAATGATGCCAAGCATGATCCTGGGGGAGGATTAACCAAGAAGAAACAAATTTATATAGCCAGTTATTTGGAGAAATTATTAATCGGCTATGTCGCCATAAATCTAGGGCAGAAGTTAGGCTAACTCCTAGTAAATAAGCTGTTGGATTTGCTAATAAATACAAAAATAAAGGATGTATCCATAAATAAATGATGAGAAAACTTGTCCAAGCTGTATTACGCGAAGTACCTAATACATCCATCTGCGTTACTGTATGATGTACTTGATGCAATGACCAGAAAAATTTACTATGCAATAACCGATGGTTCCAATAATATAAATAATCTACGATAATCAAACTAATAATCAAACTAATAATTGGTGATAATTTTATCATTCCTTGTTGATTAGGAAGTAAATAATGATATAGCCAATACACTAGAGTAGCTTGTAACAAGGGAATGAAAATGCCTTGAATCGTTAATCCTATCCCATCTATGAGCCAATCTTCTCGGCTTTTTAATTGTAGCTGTTCCCTCTCAAATGGATTGCTAATTGTCCATCCAAGTAATCCTATAAAAGCTATAAAAATTATAATTTGTGCCAGGTTTTGCATATTTTATTAAATAATTTCTACTTTTTATTTATACTTGCCGTACAATTTTATTATAAATAATTTAATCTTTAATCAAAGCCAAATACCGTAGGGGCATGGCACTGCTCATACGTGTCAACTTAACGCGAAACCCTTTTGGTTGATAAGGTTTTATCCTCATCCCCAACCCCTCGCTTACCCAATAAACCGCCGTCACCCTAGAAGGGTGCGGCTAATTGAACAAAGCCCACCTGCGTGGGCTAAGAAAATTTAGCCCACATAGGTGGGCTTTGTAACGTTAGCCCCAGGCTTACAGCCTGTGGGCGGTTTGTTGGGTAAGCCAGAGAACTTAAGTTGACACCTATGGGCACTGCCATGCCCCAAAGCGCGTATCTTGAATTAATTACGAATTATGAATTACGAATTAATAATTCTTCTCTCACATTATTTGCAGATTTAATTAAATCGGCAGCTTTCTCTCCAATCATAATTGTTGGTGCATTAGTGTTGCCGGTGGTAATTGTAGGCATAATTGAGGCATCAACCACCCGCAAACCTTCAACACCATGTACTCGCAATTGCGGATCTACAACTGCTAAGGGATCAGTTCCCATTTTACAAGTACCCACTGGATGATGTGTTGTATCACAAGCTTCCCTCACATAAGCTTGCAGTGCTTCATCGCTAGATGCATTAACACCCGGCGCGATTTCTTCATCTCGGATGTTATCAAATGCTTTTGACTGGAATAACTCACGGATAATTTTAATTCCCGCAACGAACTTTTGCAGGTCTGATTGACTTTGCAAATAGTTCATCTGAATGAGGGGGGAGTCATGGGGTGAAGCGGAACGCAGACTCACATAACCTCGACTTTCGGGACGCATGAGACAAGCTGCAATTGTGAAACCAGGGACTTCGCGCATGTAGGCTGGAGGTACTAACAAAGCGGGGCCACAGAAAAACTGCAAATCTGGTGCTGTATCTAAACGTCCTTCACTATGTAAAAATAATCCAGCTTCGGCTATGTTGCTGGTTGGGGCGATTTCTGGTACTTGAGTTGCTTGGTATCCTAGTAGAACTAGGGGATGATCTTGCAAATTCTGACCGACTCCTGGTAAATCAACAACTACAGGAATATCTAGCGATCGCAATTTTTCACCATCCCCAATTCCAGATAACATGAGTAATTTGGGGGTATCAAAGGCACCTGCACAAAGAATTACTTCTTGATTTACCCTTACTTGATGTAATTTACCCTCATGCAGATATTCTACGCCTACGGTGCGCGTACCTTCAAACAGTAACCGGGTGACTAAAGCTTTTGTGGTGGTGGTTAAATTTGGGCGATGGAGAATTGGCGCTAGAAACGCGGCTGCTGTACTATGGCGTTGACCATCTTTGACTGTCAGCTGATAAAGTCCTGCACCATGCTGTTGTGCGCCATTAAAATCAGGATTGCGATGATAACCTAGTTCTGTGGCTGCTGCGATAAATTGTTGCGCGATCGCACTTGGCGCGAGAGGATCGGTAATAGATAATTCTCCCCCAACTGCGTGAAATTCCGATGCGCCTCGTTGTTGGTTCTGGGATTTTTTGAAGTATGGCAAAACATCTGCATAACTCCAACCAGGATTACCTAAATTCTGCCAATGGTCAAAATCGTCACGATTACCCCGGATATAAATTGTGGCATTAATCGAACTGCATCCACCAAGAACTTTACCACGGGGACAAAAGATTTTTTGCCCATTCAGGTATGGTTCCGGTTCAGTAAAATATGCCCAATCTATTTCTGTACCCCACAATTTTGGCCAGGCGATGGGAAATTGAATCTCTGGTTTGGTATCTCTATCGCCAGCTTCTAACAGTAACACTGTAGTTTCGCCGTCTTCTGTGAGGCGGTTAGCTACTACACAGCCTGCCGAACCTGCACCAATGACAACATAATTGTATTCAGCTATCATCGCCTTCCCTGTAGTTGATTCATTTATGAGGGTGATTATTTAGGTAATATCTCATAAATACCTCACAAAAGTTAATTTTCCTTACGAATGCGCCATAATTCATGGCACTGGTACGAGGCGATCGCGATAAAATCGCTGTGTCATCCGTTCATAATGCTGACAAAGATTATCCATTTTGCGCACATTATCAATTATTGAATGCGTCAAAGGAAGTTTAATTGTATTACCTACATAAGCATAAGCAGTAGCATCTAAAGTTGTTGCTTCTGCTCCCATAAAAAATGGTTTGTCTGCTAGAAAATCAGAAAGTGCTTGAAAATCAGCTGTGATAATTTGGCAGATTTCCTCATTCGTATGACGACCCATTCCTTGAGTATATATCTGAGCGCGAGTACTATTAGCAAATTCTGCAACTATAGGTTCCCATTCTGCTTTGGGAGTATCACCAAAGAGCATATTAGCTAATACTTCTTGATAGATTTGCCAATTTGCTTCTACATTGTAACGAATATAAGCCATTCCCCAGTAAGTATTTTCTTTCAGCATTCGCCGAAAAGCAAGAGAAATAGCTCGCTCAGTAGCAGTTAAACTTTTATCGAGATCTATTCCTTCTTTCTCCTTCAACATTTCGATAATTAAAGTCGAATCGCCTATTATCTTTCCTTGATATTTAATAAAGGGCATTTTGCCTTTAGGCGCTAATTCTATATCATTCGCTGTCAGCACCAAAGTTTCATAAGAAATATTTGCTATCCGAAACCAGGTTTCTAGTTTCATACAAGCAGGACTAATACTTGGTAGACCCCAAATAGATGGTGTAGTGTATAAGGAAATCATGAGCTTTTGATACTCCTTGGGCTAAGGTTATATTTATTAATAGTCCAGAGTCAATAGTCAATCGTCCAATGACAAATTATACCAATTAAATATCAGGAATTTATGCGAATTGCCAATTAAACCCAAAAGGTAACTTTTACCGATTTATTGGGTAATAATCGCGGATCTTCGCCGCGCGCGATCGCATCTCGAATTGATTCCACAAATACATGAATTGTATCCGCAGCCGTATTAGCAAAGTGTGTGCCATATTTACCAATCACTTCGCCTTGAGTGCCTAAAATATCAATATCTTGACTGATAATATGTTGTGCTGTCCACCATACCAAGGGACGCGCTAACTTATTCCATATACCGTAGTTATACGTAACATCAGTGTAAACTAGAGTTGAGTTATCGCTTTCGGGGATAGATTGACTGGTGATGAATAAATGGCGATTCGCTCCCATTTGATATTCTACAGAGGTAATATTGGGCATGTAAAAGCGATCGCAATGTTTAATCTCTGCACCTTGAAGATTCAGAAAACGGCTATACCAGCCTAAATTACTAGTTTCATGGCGATATTCTACTAAAACTGCACCATTTTCTCGTTCTACAGTCATTTCTAACTTTTGCTGGCGAGCAGTACGAAATACGCCAGGATGCACAAAAGCTGTGTGGGGAATATCAATAAAATTCTCTGCGCAATTGGTGACGTTATTCGCAAACCGATTAATTACCCGCACCGTTTCCCAACCTGGTTGTCCATAATAAGGCATAGAAAAGGGTGCAAAGTCTTCAGTGGGGTTATCGGCTAACCGCACATATATATATCCATCCTGTTCTTTGGTAGGGTAACCCTTGGCTTGACGCTGCAAAGAAGGTTGAAAATCATCGCCTTCAGCAGGTACAGCTATGACTTTACCATTGCGATCGTATAGCCAACCATGATAAGGACATTGCAAAGCACCTTGACATACTTTACCAGTAGACAGACGACTATTGCGATGCAAACAGCGATCGCGCAAAGCCACAGCTTGTCCATTTTCGTCACGAAATATTGCGAGCCACTCGCCTAGAAGCGATCGCGCTAGTACTGTGTTAGGTCGTAGCTGTTCGCTAAGTGCGACAATATACCAAAAATCTGCAAATTGCATAATAGATATTAGGGATAATTTGAAAAGTCTTATACGTCATTCTGCAAAACTTTAAAAGGTTGATTATTGGTTTCCCACAGGCGAATTTCAGAATACAACTGAGTTTTGCAAAAGTACACTGTTTCATAAGCCAGCCGTAAATTGCGTTCAAGGCTGTTCGCTTCAATATCAGCCGCTTTATTAGTCCCAATAACCTTGCGTAAACCAACTGATAATATTTCTACTAGGTCATGACCACAACAAACTTGTGAATAATCATAATTATTGCTTTTTTCGCTGATTAAGCGTTTTTGAATTTCTTCGTCTTTCAAGTAAAAAGCTTGAGATTTATTTTTGATTTCTTGAATTAGTCTCAATTCATTAAATTGCCATGTTTTTTCATCAATAAATCTGCTGAATGTAATTCCTTCAAAGGTTAAATTCAATTTATCAGACTGAGAAATATAACGTAAATAACCTACTGAAGCACCTAATGAAAATAATACTTCTCTAATATCTCGATTAAAATGAGAAATTTTATCCTCAGAACCAAATTCAGCAACTACTTTTTCCAGAGCAGGTGACTGAATTAACATAGTTTCTAAATCGTGACTATCGGTGCGGAGTAGATGCGGATGGTTGTATGCGACATTTTGCAATCGGTCAAAATCTGCATCAACAATCGCTAACACTCCCTGAAAATTTGATTTTGCTAAAATTTCTAAAATTTCAATAGCACGCTGCTTACTAGAAGGGTTTCCAGAAGTAGTGACTAAGGTACAAGCTAATTTATCAACAAATCGCTCATAGAAAGTTTTATCAGAACTGCCTTCAACTAATAAGAAAGTTCCTGAATAAGTACTGCGTCGGAGTCTAATCTGATTTGCAACACGGTCAACTGTCAGAAACTCTCTCACTTTCCTGGCCCTTTTAGTTCAACCGTTAAATCCCAGCGATCTTGAATAATATCTGGTGAATGAGTCGCCATGAGAATATCTAAATCAGCAAGCTTTGTGATTTCTTGTAAGTCTTTTAAAAACTGAACTTGCCAGCCAACATGGAGCGATAACTCCGGCTCATCAATCAAAACTAAAGAATTAGGTTTAACTTTAAATAATAGTTCATATAAAAGAACTAGCTCGTGTTGTTCGCCAGATGATAAATCTGTAGGTGCAAGAGTTTTTGAATTAGATAACGAGGAATCATAACAGGTTGTGAAAATAAATCCTTTATCCTTGCTAAAATTTATTTCTTTGTAAGAATACGCAAATTTATTATTAATAATTCTTCTTAATAAATCTATCTTGCTTGCTATATCAGTAAAAACGTTTAACTTCTTTTCCACATCTTCAACATAGACAGATAAAGCATTTTTGGTGCTTTCATCTATGTCTTGAGGTTGAATTTGGAATTCCGAGTCTTCATTTTTATCTAACAAGCCTACTTCTATCAACCGAGAGCGAGTAGCTTCCAATTCATTGAATTGATGACGAAGTTGTTCATCTGTTAACTCTGTTGATGGCTGTTGTTTTACAACCCTAACCGGAAAAGTTCTATCAAGAGATTGAGATATAGTGCCATATTCCTTGAACTTATCTTGCATCAGCTTGGCAAGCTCATCAGAATATGCAGATACAGTGGATAACATTGTAGGAGTTTTATAATCTAATCTGGGAGAAAGACTAGGAACAAAGTTTAGTAACCTTTGCGATTCTATAAGGCGGATATGAATCTTTTTCTTCAATGTATCTAACCACTCTGGTTCTTCTTTTGGGATAGAACTCAAAGGTAAGAAATGCCGAAATCGCTCTAAAACTTCTGTGAATGAAAGAGATTCTTCCGTAGGAATGTATAACCATTTTTCAGAAGATATTCTTGTTAAGCCTGGAATAAAATCTTCCAATATACTAACTGGAAATTTTTGTGCATAAGAACGAGAATTTATTGTTTTTGTAGAATAAGAAACTGACTCTATGTTAGATTTATTAAAATTAAAAATAATATTATTATCAATTTCTTCCAGTGCATCCGTATTTTTTACGATTTCAAGATTACTATTGTCATCAAATTGAAGTTGACATTTTTTGAAAGGTATACTTAATAATTCTGAATATCTGTTGTTAAAAAAAGCATTCAAAATTTTCAATATTGCTGTTTTACCAAAACCATTAGGCCCATGAATGATAGTTATACGCTCATCCATATTCAAGGGAATTACATGATCAAAAAGTCCAAATAAGCCACTAACAGAAATTTGCTGAATTCGCATAATAATTAATTGCTATAGACTTAGGCTTTATAAATATTATTTTAACTGCTATGGAACGATTATCCTTGACTATGTTCCAGTTTGCGAATTTCAACATTAGCTGTAAGTTCAAGCTGACAAGCTAATCGAGCATGGGGATTATTCGGTGCGAATGTATCTAGCATTTCTTGTTCATCGGGTTGAGGGGGAGGAATATCACCAATTGCTTCAATTAAACAAGTTCCGCAAATACCCGTGCGACAACCAAATAATACAGGTGAATTTTGAATGGTTAAATGCTCGGATAAATTTTGATGCGGTTGGAGATTTAGGGGAGGGTAATCAGTTCCGGGAAAGGATATTTTACAAAGTTCAGACATATATAAATATTCAAACAATTAAAAATTTTTGTTAAGCATGGTTTGCTAACATCCTTTAAATAAGAAATACTAAACATATCGCGAGGTTTAGGGCAAGGCACTGCCTTGCCCCTACAAGTTGGGAAATTATTTATAATTTAATATGGTCTTAGTTAAGAGATATTGTAGGGATAGGGCAAAAAGAATTTTTTGGTGTATATGGTTTTTTAATGCCGTAACCCTACAATATATTGCTTAATTAATTAAACATCAATATTTATCTGTTCTATCTGTCTAGCGGCTTTTTCCCAACGCTTTGCTGCTGCTTCATCTTGCCAATGGGTTCTCATATTTTCGGCTTTTTTGTGGCATATACGCTCTGACATTTCTAGAATTGCGGATAATGTCAATTGATCGATTAATGTTTCTAAAACTTCCATATATTCTTTATGCACGATCCTTACCTCTTTAATGTCCAGTTATAGTCTCTGACATATCTTCTGATAAAAATTATGTAAATGACTTTTGTTTTAGCAAATATATAGATTAAGATTTGTGTCGATTGGTGGTAATCCTTCTAATAGCTGATATACAAGGTTGAGCCTGTTTTAAATTATCTATTCATGGCTGCAAATTCCGGTGAATTTTCACTTTGATGCTGTTGGAAGCGTTGAAATGCTCTTTGTTGAGTTGCTAAATAGCGAGGAATGGAATTAGCACCCATGAGTGACATTTCCCGGTTACGTTCCCAAAGATAATTGAGTTTTTCTACATATATTTTATAAGATGCCATTGCTTCTTGATGAGTGGAAAAACTGCGATGTAAGCCTTCTGACTCTTCTGTAAAGCAGCGCCGCATCATTTCTTTGGCGTCTTTATCGCTCAGAGAAAAAATTGGCGATCGCAATACGCGATAAATTTGATTATACAGCGCCGGATCGTACCAAAAAATCCCGTTAATGGCTGCGGAAAAATGAAAATGATCGCGCTGACATCCGAGTAAGCCTAAATTAGCAACTAAGCGCTCAAATGCTGTCGGGGTTGGGAGTTGGGTAACGATATCGTGTGAGATGATTGTCGAACTATTAAAATGAAAGCTTTCATCTAAAAAGTGATAATAAGAAATTTTTGCCGGGATAGGTGCAGTGTCTTGCTGCGGATGCTTTTGATAATAATTGCTGAGTTTGTGCTGGACTAATTTACCATTTAGTGTTCGCACTCCTCTGACTGTGAAATATTGACATGCTAAAAATATATTATTAGCAGAAATCAAACCAAAATATTGCAGTTGGATTTTTTTCCACCAAGTTTTGAGGGCATTTGTATCAGCATAAACCATCGTTTCTGTAAAGGGGCCGCGCATGGGGTAAGTAAAGATATGTTCCCCAAATAATGCTTGTTCAACTTGTTTAGCGATGGTGCGAAAAGCGTTAATATGCGCTCTTTCTTGAGCAGATTCTAAATCTAAAGTATCGCAAATTAACCGAAAATCTTCTTGAGCGTAAAGTCCGGCGGCGCTGGTTTGATTAAAATAAATAGTGGCGATTTCAGCAGAAACAATTTGCGAGTAATATGCTACCCAATAAAGTTGATTTAAAATCACGCGCTGATGTGGGGTAGATTGTTCCCATAAGGGTGTAGCGTACAGTAGAGAAAATTCTTCGGGATTCCAATATTCATTTTGACAATCTGTATAGCGAAACTGTGCTGTGGCTGCATCCATTAATGCAGTATGATCCTGCTGTTTGTTGCGGCTATGATTAATTTGTAATTTGCGGTAAGTTGTGGGGTTGTCTGATAATGGCTGAATAGTATTAATCATAAATTATGATTGAGATTGTTAATTTAAATTTAAATTACAGAAAAATCAATAAGCTACTATTACCGATAATCGTCGGTTAGGTTGAACATAGTCAAACTTAACAGAATTATAAAAATGTTGGGTTACCCTGCGGGAAGCCGCTCCGCGTCTACGTTCCTCAACCCAACCTACAAAAATACATTTTTATGTTAACTGATGTTTGATTCTTGAAGTACATATAAAATTATATGTAAAATGGGTATTATATACCCCATATTTTAATACTAAAATTGAAATATTATATGTATCGTTATTGAATGTTAACAGTCAACAGTCAACAGTCAACAGCCAAAACCGATATCGTTCACAACTAAAATAGGATTACTATATGAGTCTTTTTTGTTTAGTTCATGGTGCTTTTCAAGGCGCTTGGTGTTGGGATTTATTAATTCCTTATTTAACAGCGCAAGGACATCAAACAGTCGCAATGGATTTACCGATTGAAGATGCGTCTGCAAGTTTATTACAATTTGCTGATGGAGTAATTCAAGCATTGCCAAAAACTGATGATGATATTGTACTAGTAGGTCATTCTATGGCTGGTACTATTATTCCCTTAGTTGCAGAAGCGCGTAAAGTACGTCAATTAATATTTCTAGCGGCGTTGATTCCCTACCCAGGAATTAGTACTATCGATCAATTTGCTCATACTCTTGATGCTGATAGCCGCAAAGCTTTAAACTACGCGCCAAAAGATTTAAGTCAAGTCGCAGAATTTGCTGATGAACCTGATATGTTTAATCCGGTTTCTGTGGGTAGAGATTTTACAGATAAAGCAGTATTGCAGGAAATTTTTTATAATGATTGTCAACTTGATGTGATGGAATGGGCAATTTCCAAAAGACGTATACAGCAATCTTTAGCATATATTTTTGAATCCAATCCTCTCAAAGTTTTACCGAATGTCGAATGTAAATATATTCTTTGTACTGATGATAAAATAATTTCGCCTGTATGGTCACGCTATGCTGCACCTAAGCGTTTGGGGGTAGATGCAATAGAATTACCTGGAGGACATTGTCCACATTTATCTCGTGCTGCTGATTTGGCTTTCATATTAACTAATGGTAATTAAAAAGCCAGATTAGTAAATGTTGTCATCATCGTTGATATTGGCGGTAATTCCTAATTCTCTTTTAGATTTTTTTAATTGCTTCCAAACTTTTTTAATCTCCTGATAAGCTTCATCGGGTGAAAGTTTACCGTTGGTTTCTAAACAAGAAATGTAACTAACTTTTTGCGAAAATTCTTGGAGATTCGCATTAAATACTAAATTTTCTGGCGTGATTTTACCATAGTACCGATGGCGGGGATAAAGAAAGTTATTTTTGATAATGCGGTGAGATTCATTCATAGGTTGTACCTTTACTCTCATAAACTGAAGTCAGAATCATCATATTTGACTGATATGAATCATGATTGATGTTGATTTGACAGCAGTGTGAACTTTTGCGAAACTTACTATATTTATCATCAAGTTAAGTTAATCGCTTTCCAGATGAGTAAGGCAAAGATTTGTTAAGCTAGAGGCTTCCGGGGATATGCCATTGCCATGTTTTACTGATAAATCGCATATTTTGGAGATATTACACGATCGCAATTGCGTTGATTAAAATACGCATTGATAAGCTGGGAGTGCTGTAAATGCACCGCGTTCGTCTAAAGCTTGAACAATTGCCTCAGCTGATTTACCATGCATAAGCGATCGCAATATCTCTAATCTAGTACCACTGTGGGTTTGTGTATCCAATTCTGTCATGATTTGAATTTTTTGCGATCGCGTCAAATCTCCTTTTACCTGTTCAATCGCAGATAATACACTTTGCGGCCCTACCTGTATCATAGAGAGAAAGCAGGCTAAGATATCAATTGCTGCTGCTTGACTCGATGCAGATACAGGATAGCGGTTAAATAGCATTGTTCCCGTACCGTGATGGCGAGATTCTGCTTGGAGAAAACTAGCGAATAGTTCTTTTAATTGAGGATGATGGCATTCTTTCGCCAAGCGGCGATAATGGCTTAAACCCCATCCTTCTAAAACCACTTGCAACACAAACAACAATACTGCTTTATCTGCACTTTCAACAACTTCTGCGAGTAAATTTACAAAGGAATCTTTGCTGTGACTCGCTTCGAGTTCTGGTAAAAAATTAACAATTTGGCTGAGGTGGGTAGCTTCATCAGCTGCAAATAATGCATATAGCATTCTCTCTTCAACTGTTTCCGCTAACAATACCATTTTTGCCATATAACCAACGCCAGCTTTTTCAATGAAATAAGATTCTAAAAAAATGCTGCGGTTAGTCAGATGAAGTATTGCAGATTGTTCCGCGATACTTGCTTGTTTAAAAATTTGTACTTGATGTAAATTAAAAAATTTTGCATCCCAATAATCTAAGGATGGCTGTGCAGAATTATCGCTGTGATTGGGTAACGCTGCTGTTAATATTCGTCGTAATTTATCGTCAGCATTTAAATGTGGTAAATCTAGTCCAGCAATGTTGTTCATATTTATACAGCAATCCTAGATAGGTTGTGAACAAAAAATGATTATAACGAACCGCGAAGTACACAAAGTACACGAAGAAAGAACACAGAGAAGATTTTCACGAACAATTTAGTTAAGGAAAATTGTAGGTTGGGTTGAGGCTCTGCGAAACCCAACAGAGCTACCCAAATGTTGGGTTTCGTTCCTCAACCCAACCTACGCGGGTTAAGGTTTTTGAGCTTAACCGAGCAGTATTGGGGGACAAGAAAGACAAATGACAAATGACAAATGACAAATGACAAATGACTAATTATTCTCCCAAGTTTGCCAAGTTAAAGCTTTTTGTTGGTTAACGTGCTGAATAAATTGCAGAATTGAACGATCTGCTTTGGTGGGTGTTTTTAAATCAAATTGAATTGTTTGAAATACTTGTGTATCGCCTTTAGCAAAGTAGTTACCAACCTGCTGCGTTAACCACAGCAACAAGCGATTAATAACCCAGCCGAAAAATCCTCGTCGCTTGGGAGTGACTAAAATTGTTTGTCCTTCAGTTTTGCCATCTTCTAACATTCTTAAGGCAAAAATAATGTAGAAATGTAGAAAATCTGGGCCTAATGTCACAGTTCCCGTACTACCATACCAATAACACATGCTATAGGTAACTTCTTTTTTATATAAAGGACGAATTAGGCGAATTAATAAAGAATCATCACCACCTCTGGTTGTGTTGCTAAAGGTAATAGCATGAGAGTGAAAATCTTGAGCATCAAAGACAATTTCTAAAGGCAGATTGTGTACAGTATTAAAGTGATGAGCATCAATTGCATTAATCAATAACACGTTAGGATGACAATTTTTGCTAAATCGCGTTCCTAATATATAATCACAATCTACATTCTCTAATTCTGGAACAAAAGGTAGCGCAGTTGGCGAATCTTCTCCTACCCATACCCAAATCATCCCGTATTTTTCGGCTGTTGACCAGGTTTTGATACATACAGGTAAGGGTTTTTCCAGAGAAGGAACATCTACACAGATTCCTTGTTCATCGTATTTCCAGTTATGGAAAAAGCAACGAATTCCCTCACCTTCTACTTTACCTTCCGCTAAATGTGCGCCCATGTGGGGACAATGCGCATCTACCGCTTTTACTTGTCCACTGTTTCCGCGATAAATTGCTAGTTTTCTACCCAGTAGGGTTACAGCTTTGACTTTGCCAACTTTTAATTTTTTGGATGGCAATGCCCAATACCATCCTTGCACAAATTGTTGCGGATTATTAAAGATTAACTGTGGGCTGGTAGTATGCATAAAAGTTAAATCAGTGCAGATTCAAAGAAAAATTCTAACAATGATTCCGAATGCCACATCCGTTGCCCAGCACGGGTAAGATTGTCATAGCGGATTTCTGTTAAACAAACTAATTCATCGCCTTGACGATAGCCGGGATTGATTTGCTCAAAATATTGAACGTGGGGATTAGTCTGTCTTCCTGGGGGGATTTCAATTAACCCTTCCCGCAGAATTTGCGGATTTTGAAAGCGAATGATACCAGTTGCTTGATCGTATGTATCGCCATAATATTCTTGTGCCAAAGTTGACATGATATTGCTCACATCGCTAGGGGTGGGGATATCATAGCGGGGGTAAAAATCTTGCCAAAATGTAGGAAGAAAACGATAGGTACGAAAACCAGAGCAAATCAACAGCCAGTATAGTTTATTTTCTGTATAGTATTCGCGGAGAAAATTTACCGCCGCAATCCAGGTACGGGGTAAAGTTGTACTTGACCAAGCACTAGGATCGACAATAGTATCGCCGGAATAGACTACAGTAATTTTCTCTCCAGCAAGCGTTGTAGACTGTAACATGAGCGTAGAAAAACCTTTGAGACTGTTGGTAATCTCTTCTCTTAACAACAATACCCAGTTTTTCCGCGCTAAATCAGCCTCAAACCCTTGCCAGGTAACGCCTTGAAAATGATTTTTCAGCAATGCATACATGGCTATGCGATCGCTCTTTTGCAGCTTTTGAACCGGAACCAGCCAGCTTTTCATTATGTGGATTTTACCTAAACTCGATTAGGGGGATGTTCTTCATTAACAATCTATCGGGGAAATTGCTGTGATTACGGTTGAATGTGACAGATTTAAAAATGGTTATTTATGTTACTGGGAAATGCGATGGTTATTGATTTTGACATGGGGATTGTTCGCAAGGGCGGGATTGTTGACAAGGGCGGGGATTGTTCACAAGGGCGGGGAAACCCCGCCCCTACGGGGTTGATTTTTGGTAGAATTGGGTATGATGTTGCGATCGCACATTCAATACCCTAGCCCCTAACTGACCAACGAGAGGGTTCTAGCTGATTCACATACTCGATATACTGAGCTAATGGGCGATCGATGCTCAAAAGTAATTTAGGCTGAAAGCGAATATTATCGTAAATCTTACCATCCTCATCTCGGAGCATGTAATAAGCCCAGCGAGTACACAACAATAAAAACCGACTCAGCAAATATCCCCCAATTCCGCGACGTTTTGCGGTGACATAAATTGGTTGAATCCGCGTTTTTCCTGGTGCAATTGGCGTATATGCATATAACATGTGCAACGGTGGAAACAGCTTAACTTTTTTCATCATTGTTAACAAACCGATACAACCATCTGCATAACGCATGGAATATTCATAACTCGAACCGAGAAATTTTTTACCTAACCTTTCTCGCCATGTCGTTTGCGGAAATTGTCCGCGCATTGTAAAGTCAATTTGTGTACCTAATTGACTACGATGTAACGACAAATCCATTTTGATATCTAAATGATGAATTGTCTTTAAATGTTGGGCGTCAATTCCATTCATCATACAAATATGATGATGGCAGCTTCTTTCAAATGCTTTATCAGCTTGGGCAATAATTTCTTTATCTTTTAATTCATCAAAATCAGCTACCCCTTCAGGTGCTTTAGCTTCGGGATAAATCCAAATAAAACCATACTTTTCTTCTGTTGCGTAAGCTTGTATTTTCGCCTGTTGGGGAATTTCTGATTGACAAGGAATATTTTGACAGATTCCTGTTTCATCAAACGCCCAATGATGAAACGCACAACGAATTAAATTACCTTCAACATTTCCAATTCCTAAGTCTGTTCCTAAATGGGGACAGTAAGCATCTAAAGCCCTAACTTTTCCATCTTCACCGCGAAAGATAGCAATTTTTTGTCCACAAATTTCTACGGATTTGGTTTGTTTGTTAGATAATGCGTTACTAGGACAGGCAATATACCATCCTTTAGCAACTATATTCCAATTATTAAATATTTGCATAGTTAGATCATTTATTTGTGAGGTTGCATAAAATTCGATCCCCCCTACCCCCCTTAAACAAGGGGGGAAGAGAATCAAAGTTCCCCTTTTTAAGGGGGATTTAGGGGGATGCTAGATATATGCAACTTCATATTAAATTGGTATAACATTTCTTGACGTTGGCGAATATCATTTTTATATTGTCCCGTTAAAACCCTGATAAGCATTTTACCTAAACAGTAGGAAGCTCGCCAAGAAAATACAGCATCTTGTAAATCTATATGGCTACGCTCAAATAAAAGATGTCCGGTTAAGCCTATTAACTGTGTTAGGGGTAAGGCTAAAAGTAACCAAAAGTTTTGCAGCTTCCAAGTAGTCAAGAGTAAGCTGTAAAAGAAGAAGATACCAAGAATATGGAGAGCGATATTTATGGGATGTTGATGTTTAAGCACAAAAATATCCCAATAATTTGTAAACGGATGCTCTTGAATTTGATTATTGATTTTATTTTTTAAATTTTGTTGAGGATGATTGTTTATTTTATTCATAAATAAATGATTGAAAAATACTCATCAACTATATTTTAATAATTTTGTTTTAGAAAAGTAATTCATAATTCTAAAATGTAGGTTGGGTTGAACGAAGTGAAACCCAACAAACGCCTGGAAATGTTGGGTTGAAGAACGAAACCTAACCTACGCAGCTTTGTCAACCGCCTTGGAATGAATTCCAAGGCTAATAGTCTAAGTCTACTAAAGTAGACTCAAGATTTTGAGGATATTTAGGAATCTGACGATGACTTTTACTATTAGCAAGGAACTTCAGTTCCTTGCGGTAAGGGGGTGTCACGTTAAGTTAACGTTTGATATAGCTGTAGTTAAGGATAATTGTAGGTTGGGTTGAACGAAGTGAAACCCAACATTTCCACGGGTTTGTTGGGTTTCGTTCCTCAACCCAACCTACACAGCTGCGCAAGCGAACATAATATTATGCGGAAAAATCCAAGATGATGCCATCTTTGGCACGCATATAAAGTACTGGTGTAGCAAAGTCGCGTTGATTTAATCCGACTTCCTGAGAGATGGCGTTGCGGGTTGTTTGAATAGCAGCGTCTACGGGATAGCCGAGAGCCAGGGTGCGATAAAATTCATCAGCAAAAATTTTGGCGGTGGTGTCACGGATAGAATATTGCATCGCCACTACCGCAGGGATTCCCCGTTGTACGAGATTGGGTGCGATTCCGGTAAAGATTTGCTGTTCTGACACTTCTGCGCCTTTACAAGAATTGAGTACAGCTAACCCCAAGCTGCGGTAGCCTAAGAAGAAGTCGGCGAAACCGTTTTCATCCATCAATTTAGCTTGCTTATTGTTATCTTCTAGGGCAATGTAGCCTTTGTTGTCTTTAAAAACACCATGCCCGATGAAGTGGAATATATTATAGGGTTTTTCGCGCAGCTTTTGATTAATGTTGCGGGTGGTAGCTTCCTTGATAATATCTAATTCTATTTGACCTGCTTTGATGTGTGTTTCCAGCGCTGAGTTAATCAGCGTTGCTTCGCCAGTTGCGTCTAATGGAGCTAAGTCAGTAGGAGATGAAATGACGAGTAGCACTTTTAGGGGTAACTTAGCGGTTTTGATATCGCGTTTTTGCAGGGGAACATCAATATAGCGAGACAGCACTGTTTGGATGTTGTTTCCTAAAAAGGTAGTGGTTTCTGCGTCATAAAGGAATTCCCAGGGGAGTGCGGCTAATTGCGGAGATTGAAATATTAAGCGCAAACGAACGCTTTCTTGATTTGCTTGTGCCCCTGCCATTGTGGCATGGAAGCGAGCGTTAATTTGGTTGGGAAATAGCGCTTGGTAAAGTTGGTTTCCTAAACTTTTGAGTAATTTATCATTTGTTTTGTTCAACTCAATCAGTTCTAAGGCTAGTTCAATTTCGTTTATGTCTAAGCGTAATTCAGCCGAAACATCACCTTGTTCTGAAGAGGCGCGGATTTGGTGATTTTTATCAATTAATATTTGAAAGTCTTGGTATTGCATAGTTTTTGATTCTGTTTGAGTTGCGTTTTTAATTGAGGGAGAATGAAAAATTTCATGGTTGTAAAACTTGTAACGCTCTTGAATCTTTGAAATGACATTCTTTGCATAGTCTACCCCAGCTAATCTTAACTTCCACATTTGAGGAAGTATTTCAGAGCTATAGATTTCTCCTAATGCTGATGCGGCATTTATACGTACATTAGAATTTTGATCATTCAAAGCTTGAGTTAATGCGGCTACTGCTTGGCTATCTTTGATTTCTCCTAATGCTAATGCGGCATTTCTACGCACATTAGAATTTTGATCATTCAAAGCTTGAATTAATGCGGCTACTGCTTGGCTATCTTTGATTTCTCCTAATGCTAATGCGGCATTTCCACGCACATAAAAATCTTGATCATTCAAAGCATGGATCAATGCGGCTACTGCTTGGCTATCTTTGATTTCTCCTAATGCTAATGCGGCATTTCTACGCACATCAGAATCTTGATCATTCAAAGCATGAATTAATGAGGATACTGCTTGGCTATCTTTGATTTTTCCTAATACTTCTGCGGCCAATCTACGCACATCAGAATCTTGATCATTCAAAGCATAAATCAACGTGGCTACTGCTTGGCTATCTGTGATTTTTCCTAATACTTTCATAGCAGTTGTATGCCCAATAATATCTTGACGATTCAAAGCATAAATTAATGCGGATACTGCTTGGTCACCTTTGATTTCTCCTAATGCTAATGCGGCATTTATATGCACATCAGAATCTTGATAATTCAAAACATGAATCAAGGCGACTACTGCTTGGCTAGCTGTGATTTTCCCTGATGCTTTTACAGAAATTATATAGGAATGAGAATCTACATTTTGTAGCCCATTAATTAAAAATGCAACTCCATGCTTAGAGCGCGTACTCGTTAAAAACTCTATCTTGAGCAATTCAGAAACTTCTAACTCTAGAATTAAATCAACTGTTTTTTTCTGAAACTCCGGCTTTACCTCTCCTGCTAACCTTGCGCCTAACTCCAAATCCACCTCTAGCGCTAACTTCACCACCCCTACTGCTGGCGCTTCTTTCTCCACTAAAGCCAACATCAGCGCTAAAGGTTCTGTCCACTTTAAATAATTCAGATAATCCCGTGTCAACTTTTCATTACTAATATGGGTAAGCTTCTGAAGTAGACATTCCGCAGCGTAGTATTCCTGAAGTAGCTGGTGGCGAAACTCTATTTTTTCATTGCTACTAATTTGGATTAAATGATGCTTGAGTAAATCTTTCAGCAATTCTTTGGCGCGAGTAGGCGGATAATCAACTTTCCCTTCTAGAAACTTCGTCAAAATTTCTTCCGCCTCAAGCCTATCAATGATGACTCGCAATTCTGTTGGCGTTTCTCCTTGCATCATGGTGAAAGCCAATGCTTCCAATGACTCTTTCCACCAGCCGCGCAACTCCTCAACTACTCGAACATCATCTTTGATTTTGTCGGCATAAAATTGCGTAAACTGGCGAAACACCAAACCTAAATTTGGCGGTATATTGTTTGTTTGTTGAAATAAATCACAAAACATCCACAGCAGCAAAGGCGTTTTCCCAAAGGAGCGCAATCTTTCACCTAACCGCCGTAGCATTTCCTCACCTGTTTCGGGCAAATAGGCGCGGATAAACTGCTGCATCTGCTCCTCCGTTAGGGGTTGCATTTCCAGCTTTTGCTCAATTCCCAAATCGCTACCTACCCCCAAATCTCGCGTAGTGAAAATCATGGGGGTTTTGGGGTTATTTATCCGAAAAGTTTTTAACTCTCGCCTTGCTTCTTCATTGGGTAACTCGTTTACCCCATCCACAAGCAGCAACAATTGTCGGTTACGCAACAAGGTTTTAATTTCTACATCATATAATCCATGCCGTTGCAAAAAACTTTGAATCAAATCCAGCACTGAAGTTTGGTATTGTCGTAACTCCACCAGTACGGGTATGCACCCTGAATCGCTCCGGGATTTTGCTTTCTCTGCTTCTTCAAACAACATCTGTGCTAAAGCTGTAGATTTGCCTGAACCTGGTTTGCCTACAAGTAATACATGATTCTCTGCATATTTACGTAACCCTTCCTGCACTGGTAAGCGTTCTGTTTTCTCTTGGGTGTCACCTCGGTTGTCTTGCTTTGGCGACACTGTTGCTACCATCAAGCCCTCAAACGGTGAGTTTTGTCTACGCCCTTCGACATCTGTAATGGTGTACTTTTCCCACCAATGTTGGTAAGTGTGGCAGACTGATTCTAGGTAATGTTGAAAATCAGCGTTCATGCAGGAAGTTGACTGAGCAAGGGCTAAAATTGTTGCTTAGGCTGTATGAATAATTAGTATAAGCTCAAATTTTAGGTTTACTTATTAATATAAAGGGGCATTGGGCATCCCTTCGACTTCTCTTCGAGACGCTACGCGAACGCTCAGGGCGAGTGGGCATTGGGCATGGGAAGAGAGATTTTATACAGCAGATTGCTAGTTGGTGAGGTAGAAGCGATCGCTAATTGTAGGGGCACTGGCACTGTTCATAGGTGTTAACTTAACGTGAAACCCGCTTGGCGGCAACGTTCTGCCCTCACCCCCAGCCCCTCTCCCTGAGGGAGAGGGGAGCAAGAGATTTAATTCCCCTTCTCTTGGGGGAGAAGGGGTGAGGGGATGAGGGCGAGGGTTTTTGTACTGACAGGTGTAGGTTAACTGCGCCTACAATTTGCTAAAAATGGGGGAATATAATCAGATTCAACTTTGATTGTGAAATTCTGTGATTTAATTGCGATCGCACAAGTTGCCAGTAATTTTAGAGAAATCCAGCCTTTAGGATTATAAATATGAGTTTCTTGAGTCCAAAATTGTTGGTGAGCAGTTAATGCTAAATATAGCTGCTCGTTAAATGCTTGTACATCTCCAGCTATCAACTTTTGCAATAACCGCAATTGTGGATAGCAAATTAGGTTCACAAACTTGGTACGCAAGGGATTATCCTGGGGCTGAATGGCGGCGGCTATGGCGGCGGTTAAAAAATTCTCGCTGTTTTGCTGATTATTCAGAAAAGTGCGGATAAATTGATAATATTCTCTGTTAAAGTGATTTTCCTGTTTAGTATAATTATCATTACTAAAGTCATCTTCTGTCATTGTCGTTAAAAAACTCAAACTTTCGCGATCGCCTAGCAGAATGCAAGCATCAGTAGCAGTTACCCAGTTGTCTAGATACATATACTCTGAATGCGCTTCTGGGACAAAATGCAATGTAGTACCATTGATAGTGGCTGTAAAAGGTGCAGCTCCCGAACCAAAACGAAAATGGCAAATTGCCACTGTTTTGAATAATTCTAGATAGTGCCAGATTTCTAGTGGCGATCGCTCCAGCAATACGGCACAATTAATAGCATTGAGTAAATGTCCTAAAGAAGCTCCCAACATAGAATGAGGCTTCTGTGCAAATCCTTCCAGCATCAAAGGTAAAAGATTATCCTCAATGTAGCTCAAAATCTGAGCCGCATCTTTTTTATCTAAAGTTTGATGTCGCTCGATTTTTTTCAATTTATCTACCCTACCAAGGTATCTGCATCATTTATAGCAATTCGATTTGAGATGCAAACACAAGGGGGAAGGGAAGGGGGACAAGGAAGATAAGTATTTATAATGCATTTAGGGTTGCTATTGCTCCTAAGCCATCGACTTACATTGTTAATGTATCGACTTACATTGTTAATGTAACGCCTTACATTGTTAATGTAACGTCTTACATTGTTAATGTAACGCCTGACATTGTTAATGTATCGACTTACATTGTTAATGTAACGCCTGACATTGTTAATGTAACGCCTGACATTGTTAATGTAACGACTTACATTGTTAATGTAACGCCTGACATTGTTAATGTAACGCCTGAAAAAGCAGTTAACCGTTAATTTAGGCTTGGTTTATCCAAAAACATCGCCTTAGTGCTATTTTTTGAGGCGTTAATGGGCATATTAAATACATACCATTACTACGTGTTTTCTATGGCTATCCAAAATACAAGACGCCGTTTAAGTCCTCAAATTATTAGTCAAGATGTGAAGTCTTTGCGTGGATTGCAAACCGTTACTACCTATGATACAACCCGTGCTGATGCTTCCATTGCAAATCTTCAGAACGCTTATCAAGCAATGTTGGAGCAGCAACAAGCCGAAACTGAAAGATTCGCTGTATACCGTGCGGCTTTGGATGCTGCGAGGTTAGCAGAATGGGAATTCCACAATGCAATTTTAGCAATGAAAGAAGCTGTAAAGGGGCAATATGGTTCGGATAGCGATCAAGCGCAAGCTGTAGGGTTGAAGAAGAAATCTGCTCGCAAACGTCCTAGCCGTCAAAAGTCGGTTGAGGTTACGAGTTAAGGGACTTTCAGCTACAAAAATATACTATCACTTTGTCGGCAGGGGGCAGGGGGCAGGGGGCAGGGGGCAGGGGGAAAAATAATACTAATTTGAAACAAGAATGCGACAGATTGTAGGGGCAAGGCAATGCCTTGCCCTCTATAAATATGTTGATGTGTCGCAAACATTATTTAAATTGGAAGTCCTTCAAAGGGAGACAAAACGCTTCCTAATTTTTTCCGTTTTAAGCGATCGCTTATTTGTGGCATTTGATAGCATGGTGATTTAAGACTACGCGCTTGGGGGCATGGCAGTGCCAGTGCCCCTACAATTAACGATCATCAAATGCTTGCCAGTCTTTTGTGTTTGAAGCGATCGCTTAGTTGTGGCATTTGATAGCATGGTGATTAATGAGTACGCGCTTGGGGGCATGGCGGTGCCAGTGCCCCTACAATTAACGATCGTCATATGCTTGCCAGTGTTTTGTGCCTGAAGCGATCGCTTAATTCTGACATTTGATAGGATGGTGATTTAAGACTACGCGCTTGGGGGCATGGCAGTGCCAGTGCCCCTACAATTAACGATCATCAAATGCTTGCCAGTCTTTTGTGTTTGAAGCGATCGCTTAGTTCTGACATTTGATAGCATGGTTATGAAAAACTACTGATTAATAGTCTTATCTAATACAATATGCCATCTAGGGATGCAATTCATGAAACTGTCAAGCAAGCGCTGACTAAAGATGGTTGGATAATTAAAGATACTGACGACCCTTATGTAATATCCTACGGGGAAAGATTTCTGTTTATTGACTTAGGGGCGAGTAAATCTGCAACTAATAGTAATGAGAGTAGGCTAATTGGGGCTGAAAAGAATAATAACCGGATTGCAATAGAGATTAAAGAATTTAAAGCTAAATCTATCATTAAAGATTTGGAACAAGCAATTGGGCAGTATGTTTTGTATGGTTTACTTTTGGGAAAAGTAGATCCAGAACGTGATATTTACTTAGCAATTAGCGATACTCTTTATGAAGATTTTTTTCAGGAACCGATAGGTGAACTTGTAATTAAAGAGCTACCATTAAAAATGATTATTGTAAATTTACAAAGGGCGGAAATCACACAATGGATAAGCTAAAAAAATATCGTCAAATAGTGAAGGAAGTAGTAACTCAATACTCTAAATTTAGACCGTCCCATGGTAATATTCGGTTAGATACTATTTTTGATGAATCTCAAGATAGATATGCCTTAATGCAAGTAGGATGGGACAGGGGAAAAAGAATTAGGGGTAATCTAATTTACGTAACTTTATCGGCAGAAAAAGTAATTATTGAGTACGATGGGATGGAATCAGGAATTACTCAAGATTTAATCGATCATGGTATTGCGGAAGAAGATATTGTTTTAGCTTTTGTGCCTCAGGAAAATCATCGAATTCCTGCTTAAATTTGAATTAACATGGTGACAAAACGCTTCCTAATTTTTCTCGTCCTAAGCGATCGCCTATTTTACCCTCAGCAAAAACCCTCACTCCATTAATATACACTGCTTGCACAATCTCGTCGGAACCACGTTTAACTATGCGCGGTTCGTTATCTAGCAGGGGATCTAAAATTTCTACTTGGGGACTGATGGGTTGATTTAAGGCATTGGGGTTAAGTAATAATATATCGGCTTTTGCTCCTACTTTCAGCACTCCCGTATTTAGCCGAAACCAAGCGGCTGGTTCGCCGGTAACGCGAGAAATCGCCGCTTCTGGTGTGAGAAATTTGGTTGCAACTGCTTGCTTGAGTAAAGACAAAGCGCCATCATAGTAACCCAGGTTACGCACGTGAGCGCCTGCATCAGTAAATCCTGGGAAGATATGGGGATGCTGCATCATGGCTAACCGTGGCTTTAAGCGGTCGTTTGCGCCTGTGGCTACCCAGCGTAAATCTGTATCGTATTCTTGTAATGCTTGTATAAATAAATCTATCGGTTCTTGTTGTTGGCGGCGGGCGATTTCGGCAAAATTTAAACCTTGCCAACTGGCATCAGGACAGTTAACCACTTCCATTAAGTCTAATTGGCGATGAAATGATTTAAGCTGTTTATTCAGCCATTCTTGGCGAAACTGAGCGCGAAAACTTGCTGAACGCCATAATTGTTGTCTTTCCTGGCGGGATTTACAGCCGTTTAACTGTGCGCCTGTAGGGAATTCTTCAAATAAGGGGGTAACAGGGCCATCTGAGTAAATTGTGAAGGGTTCAGTTAAGGTTTGCAAGCGCACGTTACCGTTAAGCAAGCGATTCCAGATAAATAGAATGGGTGCAAATATGCGCCAGAGTTGCCGATTATGGACAGCATCTAAAGCCGAAAGAATTGTCAGCCGCAGTGGTTTACCAAACCCCGAACCCATGCGCAGAATATCAACAAAAGAAGTTAGCTGGTGTAAATTGGGCGTGACTTGAAACACGCGATCGCGTTTTTTACACAAATTTGCTAACATTGCATATTCCCTAAATTTGGCATGTTGGGAAGGAATAGTATCACCTTGCCATTCTCCGCTCATGCGGTGCCAAGGAAACATATCAATAGAAACGCCGACAAATCCCGCATCTAAAGCATCTGCGGTAATGCGTTGCATGAGTTTGAGTTCAAATTTGCTCGGCTGTACAGTTAAACTGCGTTCCAATCCCATGACGTAAGCGCGTAAAGCACTATGTCCCAATAATGGTGCTACATTGGGGCCTAGTGGTAACTGTTGTAAATGTTGTAAATATTCTCCTGGTGTTTGCCAAGCCAAGGATTTATTTAGCCATTTGCTAATTAAGCGATGGGAAAGCGTTTCTACCCTTTGAAAAATATCTGCGAGAACTTGCGGTTCACCGATGGCAATTGACAAACTACAATTACCAATAACTACGCTAGTCACCCCATGACGCACCGATTCACTTAATTCTGGGGCAATTTCCAACTCTAAATCGTAGTGCGTATGAATATCAATAAATCCCGGCGTCACCCACAACCCAGAGGCATCAACTATTTCTTTTGCTGGGGTAGATATGGCAGGAGAGATAGCGAAAATCTTGCCATTTTTAATCCCAATATCGCCGCGCACAGGCGCAGAGCCTAAACCATCAAAAATTAACCCGTTTTGAATTAGTAAATCTAAGGTCATTTTGAAACAAGAACGCGACAGATGGGTAGGGAACATCCACAATGTTTTGGCATATCCAATATCTTACTGGTGCCCATTGGTGTCAACTTAACGTGAAACCTTCTTGGTTGCAAGGTTTCGCCCTCACCCCCAGCCCCTCTCCCTCAGGGAGAGGGGAGCAAGAGATTTAATTCCCCTTCTCCCTGAGGGAGAAGGGGTTAGGGGATGAGGGCGCGAAGGTTTTTGTACAACACGCGCCGTATATAGCTTTTAGCTTAAGTTGACACAGGTGACTGGTGCCGTGCCCCTATAAAGAATTTATCTTTCGCAAACATTATTTGAATTGGTATAAGATTATTTTTCAATACAGACGCGATGAATTGATAAACAATACAGACGCGATGAATCGCGTCTCTACAATAAGCTACCCCCTGCCCGCCAAGGCGGCAACAATAAATAATAATCGCTCTGGTTCAATGGGTTTGGCGATGTGCATTTGAAATCCGGCGGCGAGGGCTTGGGCTTGTTCGGATTCGGCTGCATAGGCGGTGAGGGCGGCGGCGGGAATTTGTCCGCCAAGTTCTGCATCTAGCGCTCTGATTTGACGGATTAAATCATAACCGTCTTGTTCTGGTAAGCCAATGTCAGATAGCAACACATCATAACCCGTGGGGTTAGCCATTAAGGTGGATAAAGCAGCATTAGCTGAGGCTACGGCTGTGACTATGACTCCGTACTGTTCCAAGGTAAGGGAAAATAAATCGCGAATATCTGCTTCATCATCAACGACTAAAACCCGCAAACCTACCAATGAGGGGAGATTTTCTAAGGATTGTTCTGGCTGGGTGGGTAAAAGTAACTGATTAACTGTTGGCGGGGAAGTTTCGCTTAACTGAGTTTGCAAAGGTAGTCTAACTGTAAAAGTTGCACCTTGCCCTTCTCCGGGGCTTTCAGCTTCTACTGTACCACCGTGAAGTTCAACTAAATGGCGCACGATGGAAAGTCCTAACCCTAAACCAGGGTTGGCGCGTCTTCTGGTACCGTCGGCTTGGCGGAAGCGCTCGAAAATATAAGGAAGAAAGTCAGGTGTAATTCCTTGCCCTGTGTCGCTGACTTGAATTTGAGCGTGAACATCACTGTAATCTAAGATAATGTCAATTCTGCCCTCGGCTGGAGTAAATTTAATCGCGTTAGACAGTAAATTCCACATTACCTGTTGTAAGCGGGTAGGATCGCCGTTAATTCTTCTGTCTGTGCTATCTAGCTGAGTGACAATTTGAATATTTTTGGCTTCAGCAGAAATCCTGACAACTTCAATGGCGGCGTTAATTACGGGTACTAATTCCATGAATTCTGCATCTAGACGCAGCCTACCAGCGCTGATGCGAGAAATATCTAGCAAATCGCCAATTAACTGCGCTTGAGCGATCGCGCTACGCTCAATTGCTGCTAGTCCTTGATTAATTATCTCTGGAGTGAGATTTGGCCGTTGTAGCATCTGCGCCCACCCTAGTAAGGAGTTTAAGGGGTTGCGGAGTTCGTGAGACAAAATTGATAAAAATTCATCCTTGGCGCGGTTGGCGGTTTCGGCGGCGGTGTGGGCTGATTGTTCTTGAGTTAATAACTGAATGCGTTCAGCTTCGAGTTGCTTTTGTTGAGTAATATCTTCAATGACTAAGAGAATTAATTGCATATTCTCAATTTGCGGCATTCTTCGCGCATTTAGCCGCATAATTTTGTGCCCAATAGACTCAAAGTTATGCTCGACTTCTAAATCTTGAAATGGGGCGTTGCTGGGGATAACATCTTGTAGGAGCGATCGCAATAACGGAATATTCCACTGGCCATTACCCAGTTCAAATATTAAGCGCTGTTCGGTTTCTGGTGGTAGTACTTGAAAGGTTTCGTAAAAACTGCGATTGGCTTTGACTACCCGTAAATCTAAATCTAATACCACAATCGATTCCCGCACGGTATCCACAATCGCCTCGGCGTAATCTCTGGAGGCGCGTAGCTGTTCGGCGCTGCGTTTTAGGGCGTCAATATCAACTAATACCACTACTGCACCATCAATTTTATGATCGATTGTCCGGTATGGTCGGATGCGCAAATCGTACCAATGTCCTTCAGCGTCTTGTACTTCCTGGGTTTTGAGGTTGAGGTTACCAATGACTTCTAAAATTTGCTCTTCTAAATCATCAATATTTAAATTGTGATTAATATCACTAATTGGTCGTCCAATATCAGTAGAAATCAGGTTAAAAATTCTCCCCGCCACTGGGGTAAAGCGGCGAATCCGCAAATCGCCACCTAACATGAGGATGGGAATATTAATATTGCTGAGTAAATTTTGTAAATCGTTGGATACCTGAGTAGATTCGAGATTGCGCCGTTGCAATTCATCGTTGATGGTGTTTAATTCTTCGTTGGTGGCTTGAATTTCTTCTTTGGCGGTTTCTAATTCCTCATTGGTACTTTGCAACTCTTCATTGCTAGAGAGAATTTCTTCGTTAGCGGCTCTGAGGTTTTGATTAGTGGCTTGCTGTTCTTCAATAATTGATTGCAAATATTCTTTCGTTGTGGCTAACTCCTGCTTCAGGGTGTTAATTTCTTGCTCTGCTGCTGCTGCTTGTTTACCCCGGCGAGATTTTAAATTGTGATCGCTCTCCGGTGTGATATTAATTGTTGAGGCTGGCATATCAGCAAACATCACTAAAAAATAGCGTTCTTCCCCACCGCGAGCTTTAAACGGTACTACATCCACCTTTACCAATCTCACTTGACCGTTTTCAACAATTTGGATACCTTCTTTACATACTGATATCTGTCGCTGTTTTGCTTGATGAATCACTGTCCGTAATTCTAACCGCAGTTCTTCTTTTGCCATCTTTAACAAATTAAAGCTAGGTCTGCCGGCTGGCGGTTGGAGATAGGGACTAGTGTGACCGCGAAATTGCAGAATTTCTAAATCGTTGTTAATAATCACACCAACTGGCGCATACTGACTTAAAATGATTTGGTCAGCAGTTCTTTGCATCTCCATCTCATTCCAAGTATGATCGCTCGCTGCTAACTGGGGAGTACTTGCCTTTAGGGGAAAGTTATTGGTAATTAAATCTATACCCAACCGCGCTGGAGCCATTTTTCGGCTATATATCTTGGACTTTCTCTCCAATAAACTAAATAAATCCGAAAATTCTCCTACAGTCTCGGAAGTGCCTAACATTAAAAAACCAGTAGGCTTAAGACCATAATGAAACAAAGGTAGAACTTTCTTTTGTACGGCATTGCCCAAATAAATTAGCACATTGCGGCAGGTAATTAAATCTAAGTGAGAAAAAGGCGGGTCAGCAATCAGGTTTTGTCTAGCAAAGATACATAATTCCCGTACTGGCTTGCTAATTTGGTAACCACCTTCTACCTGCACAAAAAAGCGCTGTAGGCGTTCGGGAGAAACTTCGGCTACTAGGCTGGGTTTATAAATCCCGATGCGCGCAATTTCAATTACCGCTTCATTAATATCTGTAGCGAAAATTTGGATAGTGGTATTAATTACCCGATCTCCTAAAAATTCCAACAAGCAAATAGCTATTGAGTAAGCTTCTTGACCGGTAGAACATCCCGCTACCCAAATGCGAATTGGTGAATCTAGGGTGCGGTTTTCGGTAATAATGGGGAAGACTTTGGTTTTTAAAGCGTCAAAAGATTCGCGATCGCGGAAAAAATTCGTCACCGTAATCAGCATATCTTGATACAGTGCCAAAACCTCTGGCGGATTTTCCATCAAATAGCGGACGTAATCTTCCAATCTTTCTAACTTATACAAAATCATCCGCCGCACAATTCGCCGCTTGAGAGTAGTTTGTTTGTAGTGGTTAAAGTCTACCCCCGTAGCCGCCCGCAATAAACTAAAAATAGTCGAGATAGCATCGCTGTTAGTTGGGATTGGCTCAGATACTTCCGTTGTTGCGGCTGGTGACTGGCGTTGAATATAAGGATGACGGCTGAGTTTTGCGAGTTCTTCAGCAATTTCTTGTGGAGTCAGAATAAAATCCACATTACCCGAAGCTACAGCCGTATTTGGCATAGCACTAACTTTTGCTGAATCTTGACACTGCGCAAAAGTAATTCCACCAGCTTCTTTAATAAATTCTAACCCCCTGGCCCCATCGCCATCGCCTCCCGACAGCACTATCCCAATAGCTTTATTTCCCCTATCTTCTGCTAAAGAAATAAAGAAAGTATCCACCGACATAAACAACCCGTAGGTTTTCTCTCTCGGAGTCAGTTGCAACACTCCCTGAGAAATAGTCATTTTCGCATTTGGCGGAATCACGTAGACATGATTTGCTTCCACAACCATCCCATTCTCTACTTCCCGCACAGGCATATTAGTTGCGCGGGAAAGAATTTCACTCAACAAACTTTTTTGATGGGGACTCAAATGCTGAATTAATACAAACGCCATCCCCGTATCATCTGGTAAATGGGTGAGTAATTCCCTAAAAGCATCCAATCCACCCGCAGAAGCGCCCATTCCCACTATAGGAAATAATGTATTGTCATGATTGTCTTGTTCTTCATTTGCAGATTGACGAGCCGAAGAACTAGATGGAGATTTTTTAGCAGAACGCCTAGAGGTCATGGTGTGAGTAATTAATACTGGGGGATATTAGGTATTTAGCTATTAAAACTACAGATATGCTTTGCACTTTATCAGATATTAATCCAATCATCTAGCGGACTGAAGCTTTCATCTAAAAACAATATTTGTGTATTAAGTCACTTAAAAACTTAACTTCAGTCAAGTGTGGTGTTATTATTTTATCTTGATTTATTCAGCAATTTATATTAACTTTGATATTTATATCCAGCCAATAAATATTAGTATTTGTAGGGTGTGTTGTCGCGTAGCGCAACGCACCGATAAAGAATTAATGTTTAAAGATTTAAGTTTAATTTGGATAAGCGTTGCCCAGTAAGCGCTTCGGGGCATGGCAGTGCCAGTGCCCCTACAATCATAACTGGCAATCTGCTGTAAATTCTCATCGCAATTTAAAACAAGAATGCAACAGTAGGGATATGGCAATTCCATGCCCTCTAGAATATATTGAGATGCTGCAAACATTATTTAAATTGATATTAGTTAATCAATATAAACCAGGTGCGTTGCGCTGCGCGACAACACACCCTACATAAATATTTAAAAATAACTTTGTCATATCAAGCTGTAGTCACATAAATTAGGATATCTTCAAAGCACAAATGCTACGGTTTTACCTTCTGCCCTCTGCCTCCTGCCTGGTCACTGAGCTTGTCGTTCGACGGAGTCGTTCCCGCAGGGTAGTGCTGCCTTCTTCAAGCACAAATGACATCTGTTAAAATCATGTGTTTGCGACTATCAAAACTAATTTTACCTTCTTGCTTTAATTTGCTCATAAAGCGGGTAATTGTCACTCTATTTGCACAGCAAGCACTAGCAATATCTTCATGAGTTAAACGCACATTTAACCGCGTTCCTTCTGCTACAGGTTCGCCAATTTCTTGTTTGAGAAATTCTAAAAAGTAAGATAATCTTTCTTCTACTTGGCGCTTACCAGAAATTGCTAGTAAATATTCTGTTTGCTGCAATCGTTCATTAATTTTCGGTAAAAAGTTATGGCTAAGTTGCGGAGAAGCAGCAATTTCTGAGACATGAACTGATTGTAATTCTACTTCTGATAAAGCGATGGCTTGGTAAATTTTTAGAGAAGTCATGCTAGCACCAAATATCATACCAGAGCCGACTAAACCAATGAGTACTTCTTCCCCTGTTTCACAGAAAGTACTAAGTTTTACCCAACCTCGACTAACTTGTAAAATCTGTAGCGGGTTGAGACTAATATTGTCTCCCTTATCGTATTTATATAAGCGTTGATCTCTGATAATGCCGCTAACATTTTTCATTCCTGGTGATTCCCATTTCTGGCGTTCAGTTATATTCCTAATTAACCAGTTAAGAGAAATGACTTTACCCTGTGCATTGCGAATAACTGAAACTGTTAACGCCGCATTGAAAATATCACCATGACGTTGTTGTAAGTTAATTAATAATTCTGTATTTCTATCAGATTCTCCTAAGCGGTTAATTTCCGTCCGCAATTGTTGACGTTCTTCGATGGGAACAAAATTAATAATTGGCTTACCAATTAAAAATTGTTGAGAAACATTGAGTAATTTAGCAGCCATTGGGTTAGCTTCACAGATGATACCTGAGGCGTTAGTAATTAAATAACCATCTGGTGCTGTATCGAATAAATCTTGATAACGTTGGCGTTCGGTTTCTAGAAAATTTTGTGTTTGGATGAGTTCTTCATTTTGCTGATATAGTTCTTCAACCGCCAACTGCAATGTTTTTGAACTGTTGTGAAGTTCCGCAAATGCTTGGGGTAGCATTTCCGTTGGCATCCAAGGCAGAATAGTAGCAGTTTGATATAAATCTGCTAACCGCTTGTGCAAGACTTCTGTGCGTTGGAAAAACAGCTCTAGGTTCATTGGCTTCTCTCTTGTTGCAGTTGTTAACTAAGTTTGAACGCTAGGAAGAAAAAACATTTAATATCATGACAAAATCAAATTTTTATTAAAAATCTTTTACCATAAGAGCATTTGTGCAAATTCTTGCACAAATCCTAACTAAATCTAGATCTAAATAATTGCTTTATATCTACGTGTAAGTTAGGCTATGCAAAGAATAAATAATAACATAAAGTCCCCAAAACACCACATTTATTTAATGAAGTGTAAAAATATACATTTTCAGCTAATAACTGCTCAGTTGCTGGGCATAGGACATGGGTTATAGATCATGGCTGTATCTAGATTGATATTTGTCAAAGTGGTATTTTCCAGCTAGTTGTTTTTATAGCGTTTCCTAAGCTACTGAGGTACACCCAAATCTTGCTGGACAAGGTGATTAGCTTTGAAAATGTACTTCACCAGATTGGGAACCGCTATAAAAGTTGAATAAATCCTGACTGCAATATTTAATAAAAAATAGGGTAAAGAAGGTTTTGTGATTTCTTCGTCTCTACATTAATGGATTTTTAACGCAAAATATATAGTCTAGAGAGATATATTTTTATTAAATTATACTGTGATTTAGGCTACATTTTACTTTGTAACAAAGCGAGTTATTTGATATAGTAATTAAGCTGATTTTTTCTCTATTTGTAGTGAAGATTATTTCTCAAAGCCTTGATAAGTTTGGAGTTAAGCACTTGCAGTATGATTTATGTAGTTGATAACTTAATAATAATCAAAAGTTCTTAAGCAATATTAATACCTATTTAGTGATTTATTTAACAAAAGACGAGCATGGATGGTGAGTCGATAAAAATTTTTTACAACAAAGCATCTAAGCGTATTTAAAAGAATTGTAGTAAATAATTCAACCATCATCTGTGATTAATTTTAATGGGTTGCTAGATCCCCGACTTCTTAAAGAAGTCGGGGATCTTAATACCACCACCTTATGACAACGAATGAGACAACCCAGTAGATATATTTAAAGCCAAACTACTCTTGTATGAATATGGGAGATAATCTTTTAAAGATACAGGGGTGAATTCCATTGCGACCACAATCAGAACTCACTGAAAATTCGTCGATGCAAGCGATCCGGCGAGTGCTGGGAAGCTTGAGCAACTATCGGTGGATTTCTGTAGGAGCTTTATTAAGTCTCTTACTTTTGACAGTTGCGAACGCCGTTACCCCCCAATTATTTCGCTGGGGAATCGATGGCGGAATTGTGCCGCGCAATTTGCAAATTGTACTTTACAGTGCAGCTTGGATGGTAGTAGCGGCGATCGCGCGCGGTTTGTTTAATTTTGGACAAAGCTACTGGGCGGAAGCCGCTTCCCAAGGTGTAGCCTATGATTTACGCAATAAGATTTTTAGCAAAATTCAAAACCTGAGTTTTAGCTATCACGATCGCTCGCAAACTTCCCAGCTATTAACTCGCGTTACCAGTGACATCGAGCAAATCCGCACCTTTATTGGTACTAGCTTAATTCAAGTCATCGGTGCAGTGGTGACATTAGTTAGTATTGCGGTGGTGCTGTTAATTATGAATTGGCAATTGGCATTAATTACTTTAACAGTAGTGCCGATTTCCGGTTGGTTAATGGCAAGATTTATTACTCGCAATCAAAAATTATTTGGACAAGTACAAGAACAATTAGGTAATTTAAATGCTATCTTGCAAGAGAATTTATTAGGAATTAGGGTAGTTAAAGCTTTCGTGCGGGAGTCTGCGGAAAAGTCGCGTTACACCGCACTCAATGATAGCCTGGTCAAAGCGAATATGAAGACCATTGACGCTATTCATAATACTTTCCCCTTTATTTTCTTGCTAAGTAACTTGGTAACTTTGGCAGTGTTTGCCTATGGGGGAGCGCAGGTAATTAATAATGATTTTTCCATTGGCGAACTTGTAGCTTTTAACTCTTATTTAGTATTAATTCTCCAACCAATTTTACTCATTGGTTTTGCCGCTCCCGCGATCGCATCGGCGGCGGCTTCAGCGCAACGAGTTTATGAAGTGGTAGACGCCGCAGTAGAAATTCGCGATCGCGCTGATGCTGTGGAATTTGATACTTGCAGTGGGAGAATCACCTTTGAAAATGTCTCTTTTCGTTATCCCGGAGCCACTACCCCCGCCTTAAAAAGTGTATCTTTTGAAACTAAGCCCAGAGAATTAATCGCCATCTTGGGCATGACAGGTTCCGGTAAAAGCACCATCATGAACTTGATTCCCCGCTTTTATGACGTTACCGCAGGCTCAATTCGCATCGATGGACGAGATGTGCGGGATTTTAGCTTAAAAAGTTTGCGATCGCATATCGGCATCGTTTTCCAAGAAACCACCTTATTCTCTGGTACCATCCGCGAGAATATCACCTATGCTAAACCCCACGCCAGCTTGGCAGAAGTGATTTCCGTCGCCAAAACTGCGCAAATTCATGATTTTATCACCAGCCTACCTGATAGCTACGAAACCATAGTCGGGGAAAGGGGTATAGGTTTATCGGGAGGACAAAAACAGCGAATTGCGATCGCTCGTACCTTACTCACCGATTACAGTATTCTCATTTTGGATGATAGTACCTCTGCGGTTGATGCTCAAACAGCCGCCCAAATCCAAGCCGAACTCGATAATTTCATGCGCCAAAAAGCCTGTGTCACCTTTGTCGTAGCCCAACGCATCAGCACAGTCAAAAATGCCGATCGCATCTTTTTAATTGATAAAGGGCGCTTAGTCGCCCAAGGAACCCATGAAGAATTGATGCGCACCAGCCCGCTTTACGGCGTAATTTTGGAATCTCAAGTTACTAAAGTCAATAGTCAATAGTCAATGGTCAATAGTCAATAGTCAATAGTCATTTGTCCCCCTTGTCTCCCTTGTCCCCCTTGTCTTCCTTGTCCCCCTTCCCTAGCCCCTAACCTAAAATTCCTATGCGAGGTATCGGCCCTGTTGTTGCATCTGAGCAACAAGCAACTAATCAAGTCTCCACTTTGCGCCGCTTTTTACAATATTTCCAACCTTACCGCAAAGAAATTCCTCTAGCCTTGACATTTGTAGTAATTGGTGCATCAACACAAGCGATCGGGCCTTTTTTACTCGGTTGGTCTGTTGATAACTTAATTGCCAAGGGTAATTTACAGGGTTTACTGTTGTTATTACTCTTACTAGCGCTAATTTATGGGCTGGGTATTTTGGCGATTCGCGGTCAAATTATGCGCGTCGGTTGGATTATGCAGCGCTTGTTGGCACAATTGCGCCAAGATATTTTTCTGAAAATTCAAAGTCTACCATTAAGCTTTTTTGATCGCAGCGAAGCCGGCGATTTAATGAGTCGCCTGCTGAATGATGTGAACACCGTAAATCAGGCATTTGGACAGACAATTGCGCAAATGCTAGGTAACGTTTTCAGCTTAGTAGGCATTGTGATTGCGATGCTGGCAATTAATCTACAACTGGGTTTATTAAGCAACCTTGTTGTTCCCGTGATGATTATCACTACCAGCTTGTTTGCGCGTTGGGCTAGAGATAAATTTCGGGTTACCAGAGAAACTATCGGCGAACTTTCCGCCAAGCTAGAAGAAGATATTGGTAGTGTGCGCGAAGCTCAAGCCTTTAATCGCGTACATCTTAACATTGCTGAATTCGATATCCTCAACGCTGCCAACCGCGACGCTAATGTGGAAGCTGTCGCTATTACTGCGGCATTTTTACCATCAATTGATTTTCTCAATACCTTAGCAACGGCTGGGGTTTTGGCTTATGGTGGTTATTTAGCTGTCACTGGTGGCGCGACTGTGGGTGTAGTCACATCATTTTTATTGTATGTGCAGCAATTCTTTCGCCCCATCCAAATCCTTAGCCAATTTTACACCCAAGCACAATCCGCTTTTGCTGGCTTAGAGCGAATTTTCTTTCTGCTAGATGAACCATCTCAACTCAAAGATGCCGCCAATGCAACAGAAATGCCAGAAATTCAAGGTGAGGTAACTTTTGTTGATGTTAAATTTGGCTATAATCCCCAGCAAATGGTGCTAAAAGGTGTAAATTTACAAGCTAAACCAGGGCAAATGATTGCCTTAGTCGGCCCCACAGGCTCAGGCAAAACCACGATAATTAACTTAATTTTGCGATTTTATGATGTCTCGGCAGGTGCAGTAGAAATTGATGGCATTGATGTGCGGAGTGTTACCCAAGCCAGTTTACGCCGACAAATTGGCATAGTGCTGCAAGACAATATTTTATTTAGCGGCACCGTGGCAGAAAATATCGCTTTTGGCTTGCCTCATGCTACCCAAGCGGAAATTGAAGCGGCGGCGCAGATGGCGAATGTTCATGAATTTATTACCTCATTACCTCAAGGTTACAGCACTCAATTAGGCGAAAGAGGCGCGCCACTTAGCCAAGGGCAACGCCAACTGATTAGTATTGCCCGTGCGGTATTGATTAACCCGAAAATTTTGATTTTAGATGAAGCTACTAGTAGTATAGATACACGTACCGAAGCTTTAGTACAAACTGCGATCGCTCGTTTGTTGCAAGGTCGTACTAGTTTCGTAATTGCCCATCGTCTCAGTACTGTTACGCAAGCCGACCAAGTGCTAGTCATCCAGCAAGGACAAATCGTTGAGCGGGGAACCCATACCGAATTAATTGCCGAGCAAGGTGTCTATGCGAACCTATACGCCCTGCAATTAGGTGCAGCTACTACTAGTACTCTGACAAGTTAACTTTGCTGGGTGAATCATTTTTTTATTTCTCTTATCTACCTCTTTCTTAGCGCCCTTCGTGCCTTCGCGGTTTGTTTCTTTACCCCTTAAAGTTGGGTTGCCAGACTACTAGTGTGTCAGGGTTGAAATGAGGGACAGTAGTGTGAGCGTCTCGCTCACGCGGGCAAGACTTCGGCGTGAGCGCTCAGTCGAACGCTGCCCGCACTACCAAAAACCCCTCAAAACAAAATTGACAGACTACTACTGGTCTATCGCATTAATTTTGCTGGGTTGGTAGTTGCGATTTATCGCTTACAGCAGTTTTCATGCATTTGACCCACAACCGTAGTAGGGGCACGGCACCAGTAAGATTATTGTATATATGAGAAGATTTTGGATGCCGTGCCCCTACAGTGTGGTCGAATGCCCCCACTATAAATGCCATCAAGTTTCCAGGCTGGCGCGTGTGGTACGACGGGTTAAAGCATGAGCTGTATCTAGTTCTTGTGCTGGTTGGCTTAAAAGGCGCGATCGCATCTCCTCAGTTAGTCCCTGAACATGGGTAAAATCTGCCCCAGCAATGCTTTCTAGTTGCTCAAATTCCACACCAGTCAAATCGGCTGCGCGTAAATCAGCACCGGCTAAATTGGCACCATTTAACCGCGCATTACGTAAACATACTCCCGGTAACCAGGCTTTGCGCAAATCAGCTTGACTTAATCTTGCTCCTTGAAGATTCGCACGAGTTAGATCCGCTCCCCCTAAATAAGCACCCAACATACTTGCACCCTGCAAATCAGCATGACGCAAGTTAGCTGTATTTAATTGGGCACCATTCAAATAGGCATTAGGCCCAATTGCCCCCGAAGATTTGTAATTAAAGCCTTCAGGAAAGAGGGTTTGGCTATCATATCTCGCGCCTAGCAGCTTGGTATTGGTTAAATTAGCTCCTCGTAAATCCGCACCACTGAGATCTACTCTGTACATACAAGCTGCCTGTAAATTGGCATCTGTTAAAATCGCATAACTGAGATCTGCTGCTCGTAAATCAGCGCCACTGATATCTGCTGCACTCAAATCCGCTTTGCTCAGATTGGCGCGAATCAAAATAGCTTGATGTAAATTAGCTCTTTGCAGTTCTAAACCACTGAGGTTGAATTGATATAAATCTGCTTGCGTCAGAGCAATTCCCGCCTTGAGGACAGCCAAAACATCTAGAGGTGTCTTTTGAGTCTCTCTGCCGATCATGAATTGAAATTGTGAGATTATTGTAGGGGTATTGTACCGCGATATATCTACCCGAATTTTAGATTTTAAATTTTGGATTTTGAATTGAAGATTCACAATTTAAAAGGGTCTGATAGCAAACTAATTCATTTTCGCTCCGCCAGAAGCAAGCTACGCGGAACAATTCTCAAATCCACAATTATTTATGTCTTTGCTTGGAGTTAATCTAAAATCCAAAATCCAAAATCCAAAATTGTTTGAGGATCAGCTATGCCTTTTGTACAACCAATGACCATGATGGAGTTTTTTCACAAGAGTGAAGGAGTTTGGTTTACTCAGCGCACGGTGCATCACTTTGATGCGGTGGCGGATCAGTCGGGAGAATCAAAGCTCTATGTGGGAGTAATTACAGTCCAAGATCCCAGGGTAAAAGCTATTTGCGAAGCGCAAGGAATCGATCCAGCTAAGGCTAAGGGCGGCGCTAGCTTTATGTGGCAAGAACATGACGACGATCGCGAACCCGATCCGGAACGTGCGGCTGTATTAATTGATGTACCAGATGATGAGACAGGGCGATCGGGAAAATTGCTGCGGAATCAAGGCTATGTGGAAAAAATCCCCGTAGTTAGCCGTTATTGGTTCGGACAAGACGGCATTTTAACCATCGATACCGAATATGAAACTAACCAGGGACAGGAACGCTGCTGGTTTATGACCGATGATTTTCGGGTACGTGTAAGCACGGTAAGAATGATGAATGGCGTATATTTAATGACTTATTGCTCTGAGCGACGTTATTTAACTGAGACAAATTTAGCGCAAATGGTAGAACACAATTTATCTAGAGCCGCCCTATAAAGTCTCTATCAGATAGTTATTGGGCAGAATATCCTGTAGTTTCTGGGCGATCGCATTTTCTAGGTATTGCGCGATCGCTTCCGGCTAACGTTAAGGATCGTTACTTTGTTTAATATATTCGAGACGGCGAATCTGCGAATCCTCTATTCTCTGGGATTAAGGCAAATTAGTCTCTAACTTTTATGTATAAGTGCTTCCTTGAGCATCTGGAACAATCGCTTTTGCAACGGTTTACATTAGAGAGTCGTCCGATTCCCTCCGGACTAGAGTATCAGGTGAGCGATCGCGGCAGAAATCCCGCCACAATTCAAAGTTGGTGTTATCAATGCCCAGAATTACGCAAAATCCGCTATACATATATCGATGCAGGCGCAAGCGCTCAAATCTTTAACAGCGTGATTTATCCCAGTCATCACTACGATTTGCCCTTACTCGGCATTGACTTTCTGTCTTTCGGACAAGTGAAAAACCTGATTGTGATGGATTTCCAGCCGCTTTTTCAAGATGAAGCTTACTTGAGGAAGTACATCTATCCATTGCAGACATTACGCGATAAGTATCCAGACTTGGCGCAAAACCTGGAAATGAAATTTTATGACGCTAATCAGTACTTTTCAAAATATCTGTTATTTGCCAAAACCGATGCCGAAACAGTCAAAACACGGGTATTTGAGGCCTTCAAAGACTATCTAAACTTGTATTGGGAGATGCTAGCCCAAGCTAAACCTCTGATTGATCAGTCAGACATTCAACGGATTGTCAAAGCACAAAAAGACTACGACCAATATAGTGCCGATCGCGATCCTGCATCTGGATTATTCAGCAGCTACTTTGGTCATCAATGGTCAGAACGATTTTTGCATGAATTTTTATTTGAGGATGCTGTGCCATTAGCAGCTGTAGCAACCAAATAGAGATTTAAATCTAAATCGCCTCAACAAAATCCGGTGATTGTTCATTTTGAATTTGGAGCGAAGCGAAGTTGACTCTCTATCAGCCATTTTTAGATTACGCGATCGCGCTTTTACAGAATCGTTTAAATTTGCAGTCTTATCCTATTCCTGCTGGCTTTGAGTCCAAACAAGCAACAGTAGGTAAAGGCAAACATCACCAAGAAGTTTTAACAACTAGCTACGCCTATCAAACTAGCAAACTCCGGCAAATTCGAGCCGCCCACGTACAGGGAGGTAACTCACTTCAGGTATTAAATTTCGTAATTTTTCCGCACCTAAATTACGATTTACCCTTCTTTGGTGCAGATTTAGTCACCTTACCCGGAGGACACTTAATCGCCCTCGATATGCAACCCCTATTTCGGGATGATTTAGGATATCAGGCGAAATATACCCAACCTATCCTGCCAATTTTCCAGACGCATCAGCAGCATCTCCCTTGGGGCGGGGACTTCCCCGAAGAAGCCCAGCCCTTTTTCTCACCCGCCTTTCTCTGGACGCGCCCCCAGCAAACCGAGGTAGTAGAAACCCATGTATTTGCAGCTTTTAAAGCCTATCTCCAAGCCTACCTAGATTTTGTTGACCAAGCACAACCCATCACCGACTCCAAATATTTAACCGAAATTGAACAAGCCCAACTGCGTTATCTCCGCTACCGCGCCGAAAAAGATCCAGCAAGAGGAATGTTCACCCGTTTTTACGGTAGTGAGTGGACAGAAGAATATATTCACGGCTTTCTCTTCGATTTGGAAAGAAAACTCACATTATCAGGAGCTAGGGGCTAGTAATTTTAGATTTTAGATTTTGGATTTTAGATTTAAACCTAATCCAAAATCGGAAATCCAAAATCCAAAATTGTTTCAATGCCCCATGCCCATTTTCCTATGCTTTAGTCACTGAAATCTGAGAAAATTTAATATGGGCATTTTAAAACTACTTTTAGCAAATAAAACAGATATGTCTGATACTACAGAACTCACAGCAAACGCTCAAACTGACTCCGAAGAATTGACTCTCGCGATCGCAGAATTAGAACAATATCGCGAACGTCTGGTTAACGATACCTTGTCAATGGCACAAAAAGCTAAAGTGATGAAGGCACAAGCCCTTGCTAGCCTGCAACCTCAACTTACCCAAATAGACGCTACTCTAGAGTCGCTACGTCAGCAGCAATCTACTTTGACATCTGGTAATTAGAGGCTTTCAAAATAACGGTGATAGGGAATTTGTGATGAGTCAATCGCTCAATATTGATACTTCAGGGGTGAACGATTCCATCCTGCGAGTGCAAGCTGAAAATGATGCTTTGGTTCAAAGAGTAAACGAGCAGATTTCACTAGAAATCTTCGATGCTACAGATGAAACGGTTCTCAAGCAACTCGTAGAGGGTTTAGGAGATCCGCGAGGATTAGTGCGACTGCGGTTTGCGGAAACTTTGGGTGAAATTGGCGAAGCCGCAACGCCCTTTCTCATAGAAGCGCTGAAAAATCATTCTAATGTAGTGGTGCGACGGGCTGCTGCTAAGACACTCACAATTATTGCCGATCCTCGTGCTGTACCCGAATTGCTTCAGGCTTTTCTGAATGATGAAGATACAGTAGTCAGAAGTTCAGCAGCCGGGGCGTTAGCTAGGACAGGAGAAGCTTCTGTACCAGCGTTGCTGGACATTTTAGCATCAGATGAGCATCCCCAAGATATTAAAGGTCATGCGGCATGGGCATTGGCGTTTATTGGCTCAGAAGCAGCAGATTATCTATATAAAGCATTAAATGCTGCCTCTTTAGATGTAAGATGTGCCGTGATTGGTGCTTTAGGTCATGTAGCCCAAGAACAGTCAGATGAAAAGTCTTGCAACTTGCTGGTTTCTGCTTTGACAGATCCAGAAGCGCTGATCCGCACAGAAGCCGCCGCCGCCTTGGGACAAGTGAATTATCCTCCATCTGTACCGCATTTAATTCTGGCACTTCACGATTCTGATTTGGATGTGAGAAAAGCCGCAATTAATTCTCTGGGTAAAATTGGCGATCGCGCAGCTAATGAACCATTACAGGCCTTACTCAATGATGAACAAGAGGTAGTGCGGGTGTTAGCGAAATTAGCGATCGCCCAAATTGAGCGTCAGTCACAAGAAGATGATTGGTAACAATTTAATTTCGGGGCGGTTTTAGCGCTGTCTAATGACAAGCCGTACTCTCCGAGAAGCCTCGCTCCGCTCGTCTACCGCGTCTACGCCCAAATTGAACGCCAATCACAACAAGATGATTGGCAACATTCCCTTTCAGTTGTCTACCACCAACATTTCACCGGTAGCTACATTCGTGAAAGAGAGCCAATCTTAGTAAGTTTATCCTGATCCAGCCCCTTGAGTTCATCCAGATGCAACCATCCCTGTTTAATCAGAGTTGCAAAAACAAATACGAGAACTGAATAGTTGTAATCATACTTACCATCAATCTCATGTCTTTTGGCACTGAGAAAGTTATGTAATCGCCAGATATCTTCCAACTCGGAAATGTGAACGGCGTTGTCGCGAACGTCCTGAATCAGGGCGTTGATTTCTCGCTCATATGCTTTTTGAAAGGCGGCTTGAGCAACTTCTTGTTCTAAATCAGACCAGCTAACTTCGTTTACCTTCATGCTCCCATCCCAAAATACTCTCCTCCAAGAGAGCAAATTCACTTCATAAGGGGAACTCCAAACAATATATTATTCCGTTCAAGTTGTTAACGCTTAACAGTCAACACTTCGACAGGCTCAGTGCGGCGCAGTCAACCGTCAACAGTCAACCATCAACAATAGCTTCAGGAATATTTTTTACTTGGAAGTCCCTAATACAGTTTTCATATCGAAGATTGTGGTCAGAGCAAAGCCATACTCACAATTTTCGATATTGTACTGCGTTAGATCGCAGATTTATAATTTGTGGAGGTGTAGGGCTTTGTCCTAGTCTGGGATTGATCGCCCTATCACCTCATTTCCTAAGTCTGTTTCTAGATCAGAATCAAAAGAAAATTCTTCTAGTACTAGCGAACCAAATTCAGTAGCTCTTTGGGAGATGCTAGTAAGTCTATCGCCACAAAGAAGATTTTGTTATCAGGAGTTAGCAAGAATCTCCAAGCCATGTTCATACCCACAGCAGCGCCAAACCAAGGAGTTTGTACTGTACCTGTAACTTTAATCTGAGTGTAACCATCCTCTGCGGGTTCAGACACACCTCGCAGTGGTATTAACTTGAGGTTCTGACAATCTTCTCGGAAAAACCGATAGACTGCTTCCTTACCTGCGATCGGTTTTTGAAAGGGAGGTTGTAGCGCACCATCGGGAGTAAATAACTCAATCAACGCATCAAAATCGTTGGCATTTAAGTTATCCATGTAACTCAGAATGGTTGGATTATCAATGCCTTCGATAGTGACAGGTGTGCGTTTAGCTATTTCTTTCGGCGGAGCTACAGGTTCACTAACCTTGGTATAACTGCCTAATTTATTGGGATCGTATCCCATATCAACTACAGAATTACGCAAAACGGTAATTTGCTGTCCTGCATCTAGATCTCTAATTGCTTGCAGAACTGCAGCTGCATTGGCTGATAGTCGATAACCTTGTGGAATCGGAGCGACAATACCCTGCTCCATCCACTCTCCCAGCCGATACCAAAAACCAAGTTTGATGTTTACAGACCAAATTGCATAGGTGCGGCAAATGGGTGTATCAGCACGGTTTGCTAGGTCACACATTACCTGAGTTTGTTCCTGGAAAGACATTTGCTTGAGTTCATTCAAGGTATTTTCTGCAAATACCATATTTGCAGCACCAGGAGCAGCAATGGTAATCGTTTTACCCATTTCTAGGTAAGCAAACCAGATGAGCGCTAGCTGATCTTCAGCACTTAGTTGGTTGAAGCGAGCAATGGTTGCTGGAACTAAATCAGCAGTCAGTGTTTCGGGAAAGATACCGCGAGCTGAATCGATGGTAAACGGCATAAGTGAACCTTAATTAGGAGTTTATGGATGATCAAGCTCAACGCTTAACTGACGTTTACAGCTTTATTTGTGTAAATCTAATTAGTAGTATTAACCATTTGTAACGAAAAGTAAAGAAACTTAATAAAATTTTGTATCGGTCTTGACAGCAATTGCAGTGGAAAGCTCACCAGCAGCTTCATTGCCAAAACCACCAGCTTGAGTATGACGAACCAACGATTGAACGATTGGTACAGCAATACTCATACCAAATAAGGCATTGAAACCTGCAACTACCACTGGTGCTGACAATATAACTGTAAATTCTGGGAATAAAGCCAATACAGCCACCAACAAAAGAAAAACAATAGGTGTAGCAATACCTGCTGTTTTTGCCGTTTCTAAAATTAAAGTTTTATACTCTTCAACAGTGATATCGCCTCGGTAAAGATCCAAAGAATATGAAATCGCTGTCACCATTACCTGGGTGAGAATAGCGGTTCCCGTTGCAGTAATACCAAGTTTAGCGATTGTCCCAGAATTACTGACGATAGAATCGACAGCATTATAAACCCGAATATAAAACTGCTCCCCAACAGTCATAACTTTCGCACCGCGACGGATATTATCAACGCCTACTTCCCAAAGAATATTGTCAGCCCCATTTGAGCCACCTTGAGAGCGTGGGATAATATGACTACCATGTTTATCACTGAGAAATTGACGAATAGTCCGTTCCTTAGCTCCCAGCTTGGATGTACCAGGGATTTTCTCAAAAAGTTTGATGATATCGGAGTCCGAGCGAGGAGAGTCGCCAACTCTTAAACCAGCACGATACCTCAACCTATTGGCAATCTTAGGCATTTCTGCTGCTAATTCCGTAGCTGTCGAAGGCAAGTTTTGCAGAGCATCAGCTATAACAAGACTAGAGGTAGTAGCCCCAATAGCAGCTGCTTCAAATGCTTTACTAACATTTTGTACAGTTTGAAGACCTTGCTTTGCTGCTGTAGTTGATAATCCTTGTATATCAGTGAGTATGCTAATACTTGAGGTAGTAATATCTACAGTAGTGTTTTTAATTTCATTAACTACTTCATCTAGACCGTTAGTTGCATTAGTTGCCACTTCTTGAACTTTATCTCTAACTGTAAATGCTAGATTTTGTGCTTGGTTGATGAAATCCATGTTTTAGTAAACTGTCAAAAATAGTATTGAGTGTTTAGTCCAGCTTCTGTGTTAATCGTAAAAAACCACAAGAGCATTAATCATGAAATTGTTACCAATCTTTTTAAAGATATTGTAACCAAGTTATAGCTTTCGTGCGGATAAAGCCAAAAAATGAACTATAAACTTGGTTTAGCTCTTTATTTAGGGGGATTGGCAAATGTGTTGAGGGAGCATCCCAAATGTGCAAAAACGCCCTCACCCTATAAGGGTGGGGCTAGAAATACGAAGCCTGCCTACCCTTCGGGAACGTCTTCGACGAACGCAGGCTATCAAACTTTTAGCAAAAGAAGGCAGGCTTTGTTGGTATAGCAATACCCTTCTAGGGTATTGCGTCAAAATTGGGATGCTCCCTGTGTTGATGCTGTAACAACACTATGTGTTCGGTTACCCCTTTGACAGGTTCAATACCCGGCTACGTGAACTACTCAGGGTTTCGCTTCGCTACACCCTGAGCTTCTGTACTCACAGGCGAGTGCCGCAGGTGAGACTTTCGCCCCATCTTTGGTCTTATCTCCCC
>NZ_CAWPNJ010000060.1:0-48773 GCF_963889195.1 Calothrix sp. FACHB-168 | reverse complement strand
GTGTCGGGGCAGGAATGGTGCTGCGAGACTTGCTGAATTCTGAAATAGTACCGACAACGAGATTGCAAACAATTTTTCGACAGCGAGACAAAAGCCCAATTATTTATGCAGCTAGTGACGTAAATTTTGGCACAATCCCCCCACTAGATAAATTTAATCAGGCTAAGTCGTGGATGGATGTGGGGGAGTGCGCCATGTTAGAAGCTAGTTCACCAGAAATGACTGCTAAAAGCATTGTTGAGTTAGTCAAATCTATGAAGAAAGAGAATGTAGATTTGAACCAACAAGTGATGGTGTTAGCACCCCAAAAGGAAGGGGCAGCGGGAGTTCACAATCTCAATAAGCTGCTACAGCCTATCTTTAATCCCAAAAATTCCAAGCAGCAAGAAATCGTTTCTGGGTCGGTAGTTTATCGAATCGGGGATAGGGTGATACAACTGAAAAATCGTTATGATACAGTCCCGCCAGTGATGAACGGCGAGACTGGGCGGGTGATTGCTGTAGATGAGCAAAAACAAATGGTGAAGATTTCCTGGGAAGGAGGCGCGATTGTTGACTACTATCCTGGGTACTTTGAGCAAATCATGCACTCGTTTTGTATAACATGCCATAAGAGCCAAGGTAGTGAATTTCAGTATGTAATTTTCCCCTTATTAATGTCCAACTACATAATGTTAACCCGTCAACTGCTTTACACTACGATGACTCGCGCTCAAGGGACGTTCATCGCGGTTGGGCAACCTGAAGCATTAAAGATTGCTGTGACGACAGATAAACCAGCCAAACGGTTTACTGGGTTAATGGCTCTACTTATCTCACCCATTGATGAACTAACTAAAACATTCTCGAACTTAGGTAAAGTTAGGGGAGTTGCAAGTACGAAACCATCTAAGGTCACTGTCGCGTCTAGGCTACACGAACGCGGACTTACTGCCACTCCTGGACAGATGACGACTATCGGTACTATCGCGTTGCAACTGTATGAGGATAAATATGGACATCGCCCGTCAAAGCAACTGGAACAGGTTGGCAAGTTTCGGTTTAAGACTTATCACTATGAGACTGCGGCGGTTGAGTTAATTGACTCTGCGATTGATTTGGTGATGAGAGATGAATGATAGTGGAAACCAAGCGGATTATACAGCAAAAGTCTCATGATACTCATTTCGCTCATTCCTGCAATCATCTAGTAAGCAAGAAGTAAGCAATAAAACTTTTTACTCACGCAAAAGCTTGAATTATAAGGCACCGAAAGGGGTGCGACCTCGCACCTTTCTTGCGCTGTAATGGCTGATTTAGAGGTTGGTCAGTAATCTTGCCTTTCTTAGAATGAATGTCAATATTGTTTCCTCTTTGGCAATGATCTCTGCTGAAATATCCATTCCCGCTTGGATGGGGTATTGCTGATCATTTCGCTCTAAATACAATTTTTCAGGTTCGATTGTGACTTCATAGTAAGGAACAGCACTGGTGGCTCCATTAGTTCCTGGAGTAGTAGCATCTGGTGCAATAGCGCGAACAGCTCCAGTCAATGTGCCATAGTCTGTGTAGGGATAAGCGGAGACACGCAAAAACACTTTGCCCTCTCGACAGCTTTGGATATTGCTAGCTTTGCAAACTTTGATATTAGCAACATCTTGAGTGTTAACCCGCGCTTTTATTAGTAATGACATCTGTCCTGGAGCAATTTGGGCGATTGCATCACCCGAACGGACAAATTGACCGGGGTTTCTTAGTTCCAACTTTAAAATAGTTCCAGTTGCCGATGCCCGCATGATCGCCTTCTGCTGATCAATCTCCAGCTGTTTCAGGTCTTTTTGGTCTTTATAAATTTGGCTTTTAACAGTTAAACGTTCCTGGATCAAGGCTTCCCGTTCTTTGCGTAAGGTTGCCAGAGTTGACTGACCTTGTGCCTGTGCTAGGGCAATCTGTTCTTGGGCGATCGCAACTGTGGCTTGGCTGGGATTGAGTTTAGATGTAGCTCGCTCTAACCGAGCTTGCGCTGTCTGTTGAGCCGATTCCTTTTCTTTTATTTGCAACTGGGTGATAGCACCACTTTCACTTAAGCTACGATAGCGTTTTAACTCATCCTGGGCTAGAGATAAAGCCGCTTTTGCTTCCTTAACTTCGGTTTCTGTGCTGACATGAAGATCCTGATAGTCGCGCTGATTGCGGCTCAATTGAGCTTGTGCAGAGGTAATTGATCGCTGCATTGCCGTTGTTTCAGCAGTAATCTTGCCATCTAATGCCGCCAACCCGGCGGCAATCTGAGCTAGTTGTAACTGATTTTGTTGAATACTGCCACGCAATTGACTGACTTTGGTTTGCAGTTGAGAATCTTCGAGTACAGCGATCGCATCGCCTTCGCGCACCACCTGATTCTCCTGTACAACAATCTGCTTGACTGTTCCTTCCATTGCTGCCTGTACTAAACGCAGTTCTCCCGCCGGACGCACAATGGCAGGTGCTTTAACAACAGCGTTGTACTTGGCAATTGATGCAAATGCCACTGCACCTGCAAACCCAGCTAGTAAAACCAGTCCGCTCAGTGTTGTCCAGAGTCCTAATGGGGGTAAAAATTCTTCCGTTTTAGCGGTCAGAAGAGCTTGTTCCCTAATATCTAAATCTGTATTTTTAAAGCTTTGGGGAACGGCTAAAGAATGTTCTACCGAAACTGTGGGAAAAACTTCTGGGCTAGGGTCGCTTAACATAGGTATCTCAAAAAGATTGAAACTGGAGATTTCGGGGTTACTTTTAGTTATGGTGAAGCAACTTGAAGCCCTTTGTCAGGCAACCGTTCTACTGCCAGATCAATTACTTTTGCAGCCACGTTAACTCCTGTTGCTTGCTCAAAGGCATACCATACAGGTTCACGATTCACATCAAGTATAAAGAGATCACCCGAAAAATCAACCGCAATATCAACTCCCAATAATCCTTTAGGGCTAACAAAAGGAATAACCTTTTCTGCGATCTCCAATGCTTCATTAGCACAAAACTGATAATCAGTAAAAGTTTTTGCATTGTCCCGATCAGCAGTAAGTATTTTTTCAGCTATACCGATCGCTTTACCGTCCAGTAACATAATTCGATATTCTTTTTCTATCTGAATTAATGTTTGCAAGTAAAAAGGATAATCTTTCTCCTCCTCGCTTTGATAAAAAGCTTCAATGACCTGCATTCCGGTACGAAGATCAGTAATAATGTCAACATTCTGTCCTTGGCTGCCAAAAATATCTTTGCGAATTAGTGGAAGTTGCTCTTGTTTAGCCAACTCCTGAAGAAGAGTAATAGCATTTGTGCGGTTAAATACAACATAATTGCTAGGTACTAAACCAGTTTTGAAATAACGCAATGTGATTCCTAATTTAGAAGCAGATCCTCCTGAGTGATGCGTAACCGGATCAATAATGTTACATCCAGATGCATTGAGCGCATGAACTAGAAGCATCTTGGCAATTGGGCTATTTTGACTCTCACGAATAATGCAGGTATCAAGAAGAGACAGATCTATTGACCCCATTAAAATGCTGGGTTTTTCAGAGCCACGCACAAATTTATAAATTATAGAATGAAGACTTTCAATTGAAATAATCTCTTGATAATAGTTAGGTGCTTCTTTATACAAATTCTCAAGCTCATAAGGCAGATTCTGGTGAGATATCGGCATCAGAATACCTAATGCCAACTTTGTTGAGCTTTGTTCTAGCGTGTTCTCTAAAATAGCTTGAGCAACATTGATTCCTGTTGCTTCTCTGAATGCTTTCCATTGGGGAATGCGATTTACCTCAATAATCCGAATATTATCTTGTTGATCCACTGCTACATCTACGCCAAATAGTCCTTTGCTAGTTACATTCTCAAGGGTAACAGCAGTAACATTTGGGACATCAGCAGCAACAAAAGTTCCGCCTTGTGCAGCATTCGCTGTGTGCTTCCCAGGAGCAGCTATTTTTTGGGCTGCTCCTATAGCTTTACCATCTAAAACAACAACTCGATACTCTTTTTCAATTTTCAAAAATTCCTGTAAGTAGAAAGGTTCATCCCTTTCTTCTTCATTCTGGTAAAAAGCATCCAGGAGTTCTAGACCCGTTTCTAGGTCTTCAATTACATGAATTCCTCGACCCTGGCTACCATGAACTGGCTTGAGGATAAGCGGAAATTTCCCATTATTTGCCAAATCTTGCAGTAAGTCTGCGCCATTGTTTCGGTTAAATGCGATGTATGTATTAATTCCGCAGCCCTGATTTAGATATTTGAGAATTCCACCTAACTTAGAGCCTCGTTCGGGGGTGTACCATGCCATAGAATCTAGAACGTCACAACCACACTGATTTAATGTCTGTGCCAAAAAAACAGCTGGTAATTTACGCTGTCCTCCTTGACGAAAAAGCAAGGTATCAAGGTTTGAGATGTCTTGGCCATCCAAAATTATTTTAGGTTTGCTATTGCCTTCAATAAATTGATAGCTAATAGAGCGAGGATCATTAATAGGGATAATGCGCTCATAGTGCTTTTCTGCTTCTATGAAAAGCTGGTAAGTTTCATAACCAATCTGCTGAAGGTTTTGCTGGACAAAGCAGATACCAATGGAACGCATTATTCCTTCTCCTTTTTATTTATATTTTCAGTATGAAAAGTGGTGACAAATATCTTTTTATAGATAACATGAGCAAAAGCCAGCAGTACTCTTGGAAGAAGTAAGCTACTGGCTTTGTACTATTAAAATAACGAATAGAGTGAAGATTTCAATTGATAGGCAATCTATTCACCTATACTGAATTCGTAATCTATTTGAAGAGTACGTCTTCCTCTACTTATCAAGTGCCTTCTTCTGGAGGAGGAGGAGGTGGCCCGCCTGAACCTTCACCTTCTTCTCCGCCGTTGAGCATTTCCATTTGAGCTTCGGTCAATTCCATGTGACCTTCAGCCATTTCGGCCACAATTTCAAATTTAGATCCCAAAAATGCTTTGATAGTTTGCATTTATTGTTACTCTGTTGTTTAGTGTATTTACAAGCAAGCTTGGTTGCTTATAAATTTACTTTCGCTTCTCACAGTCTGTTTTATCATCAGTGTAATCACGGTAATTTATGTGAAGTTTCGGATAAAAGTATCAAAAACAACATAACTATTGTCACATATGCAGATGCACGCTCAACACTAACTAACTTCTAGTTCCAGCGGGAATAATCATTGCATAGAAAGTATCTCAAATTGTTTACGCGATACCCTTACAGGGTATTGAGTCAAGAACAAAGCCTGCGTAGGCAGACTAAGTAAGTGGGAAGCGCAGGGTAGTCTAAGACTTGTATTCCCATTTGGTATTTCTGTGAGCGATTATTTATGTTTGGGAATCTTTAGATTTGAACTTATATTGTTACTCTCGATGAAATATCCCCATGTACGCCAACATAACCAAGAAGACTGTGGTGCTGCCTGCCTTGCGATGATCTCCCGTTTTTACGGACGTATCTTTACAATCAACCGCATCCGGGAAACGGTTGGAACTATACAAACAGGTACAACTTTATTAGGACTAAAGCGTGGTTCAGAAGCCTTAGGATTTTATGCTAGAGGCATGAAAGTGGGCAAAGATTTTTTGCAGCAGATGCAACAATTTCCTCTGCCCGCTATCATTCATTGGAAGGGTTATCACTGGATAGTGCTGTATGGCAAGCGGGGTAAGAAATACATTGTCGGCGATCCTGCAATTGGGTTACGCTATCTGACTCAGGAAGAATTGCTTCAGGGTTGGCGTAATGGTGTAATTCTGCTACTGCAACCCGATGAATATCGGTTTTTTGCTCAGGAATCTGACAAAATTGAAGGATTTGGACGATTTGTTAGACGAGCATTTCCCTATCGCTGGATTTTGTTACAGGCGATCACCATTAACATCATCATTGGTGTGCTGTCTTTAACATCACCCTTTTTGACCCAAATATTAACTGATGATGTCTTAGTCAGAGGTGATACTAACTTATTAACTATTGTTGCTCTAGGGGTAATTAGCCTCAATCTATTCAGTAATGTCATTGGCGTTGTCCAGTCTTTTTTGTTGGGATACTTCGGACAAAGAATGCAACTCGGACTGCTGATGGAATACGGCTACAAGTTATTACACTTGCCCCTGAGCTATTTTGAATCTCATCGCAGTGGAGAAGTAACAGGTCGCTTGGCTGATGTCAGAACCGTAAATACTTTGGTACAGAGAGTTCTGTTGCAACTACCCAGTCAGTTTTTTACCTCCCTGATTTCACTGGGCTTTATGCTTTCCTACAGCTGGCAGCTAACTGCTGTGTCTTTCCTGGGCTTTTTGCTTATGACCATTGTTAATCTTTTGTTTATGCCCACGCAACGGCGCAGAAATCGTGAGGCGATCGCACTCAGAAGTGAAAGTCAGGGTTTTTTAGTGGAGACGTTTCGGGGTATTCAGGTATTGAAAACTACCCAAGCAACTCCTCAAGCACAGGAGGAATATCAGCAGAATTTTGGGCGGTTAGCGCATCTGAACTGGAGTACAATGAAACTTTCAGTTTTCAGCAAGACCTTAACCAATATTCTATCCAAGTTAACAAGCGTAACCTTGTTATGGATGGGCAGTTATTTAGTAATTAATCGCACCCTGACTATTGGACAGTTATTGGCATTCACTGCCATGAGTAGCAATTTTATTAGCTTTCTTAATTTTACGGTTGGGTTAGGAGATGATTTGATCACTGCTCAATTGGTTATTGAACGTTTAACAGAAGTTCTGGATGCAACACCAGAACGCTCGAATGAAGAGAAAAAGGCTTGGACTGAAATTTCCGGTAGTGATGATATTGTTTGTACTCAACTTAACTTTCACCATCCAGGACGCAGAGACTTGTTAAAAGATTTTTCCGTCACCCTTCCTGGAGGAAATGTCATCGCACTCATCGGCAAGTCCGGTTGCGGTAAGAGTACCCTAGTAAAATTATTGGCTGGACTGTATAGCTTGGAATCTGGCAATATTCGGATTGGGATGTATAACCATTCTGACCTTTCATTAGATTGTCTTCGACAACAGGTGGTGTTAGTTCCTCAAGATGCCCATTTTTGGAAGCGTTCAATTGTTGATAATTTCCACTTTAGTTATCCTCAAGTAACCTTTCAGCAAATTGTCAAAGCCTGCTGCATTGCTGGAGCCGATGAATTTATCAGTGAGATGCCTGACAAATATCAAACGGTATTAGGTGAATTTGGTGCAAATTTGTCTGGTGGACAACGACAACGGTTAGCCCTTGCCAGAGGAATTGTCACTGAACCACCGATTTTGATTTTGGATGAATCTACGGCAGCTCTTGACCCCCAAACTGAAGCAGAGGTGTTAGATGAATTACTATCTAAGCGCCAAGGCAAAATGACGATTATTATCAGCCACCGTCCTAGAGTAATTGAACGGGCAGATTGGGTTATTCTACTAGAGAAAGGTGAACTCAAACTTCAAGGAACAGTGAATGAGCTACGTGCACAAGATGGAGAACACCAATGCTTCCTCATGCCATAATTTGTTAGGGAGGAGAGTTAGGTTTTGTAATAGATAAAGCTGATTCTACCGTTTTTTTGTGTATCAAATAATTGACTATTACTCTATATAATAAATTCCACAAGCACGATAATATTATACTTTTACTTAAAAATTGGTAAATCCCGGTAAAAACGCACTCAAAGCCACTTCTTCGCAAAAGTGTTGCGAGGTTGTGGCTGCTAAAAGCCAAGTAAATAAGGCTTTTTAGCTAAGTAATCAGATTTTTTCTTAATTGCTTTCTTACTTAAGCCGCAGTCCATAACTAAACCCCTGATTATTATTCTTTAGGCATTATTTTGAATCTATGCTTGAGATGGAGAGTGTCTTCTTTCCAAGATTTAAGAACTCGTTGCGATGAGGCGGCGACAGCGGAGTGGCTCTTGCGGGCTTGTGGATCTAGTTAGCCCAACCAGTAATTTCTCTGCCCGTAAGAGCCACCGCCTCATCGAGCGAAGCGGCAACGAGTTCGTCGGCGCAACATGAGATCACCGACTAAAACCACGCTGCTGTTGTCTGCGTTTCTGTTGCTCTATGTGCAGTATTTCTAGCAAATCCTCATTCCAACTGTGATTATTGGGTGGAAGTTGCTTACTTTGGGGCAATAATTTTAATACAGTTTTGGCAGTTTCTTTACCTTGGTCATCTTTGATAAATGCCAGCCCAATTCTACTGATATTTTTGAGGAATTCTAGTGGCAAGTTATCCGGGTCATCAACTACTAAGTACATTGTTTTGACTGGTGGTAACCCCTTGTGTGCGTCCATATCCATATGTGCTAACGTCAGTGCATCAATGGGTGAGTCGCACAAAAATACTCTCTCGATTTTATCGTCTGTTTCTCTACCCAAATTAATGTGAAACCAACTCTGTCTTGATTGGGTGTTTTCGCTTTTCTGGGAACAGCGATCGTCTTGACGTGGGGTGTCCCAAACCAGTGCGCCTGATTTAGAACCGTTGAGATCACGCTTGATAAACACAACATTTCGTTGCTGGTCTATGTAACCCAACCCTTTAAGGTGTAATGTTTCGACTAAATTTGATGAGATGCCGCGTTGCTGAGTCAGGTAATTTTTTAATGCAGGCCATAGCTTCTCATCTTCTGCTGGTGGCGTGAACTGGGGTAAACTCTGTTTTTGCTCTTTATTAGATGCCAGTTGTTTGTTAGCGATTAAAACTAATGCTTTAGCTTCCTCAGTAGTCCATCGGGCGGGACTAGCTAATATAATTTCTTCAACTTCTTCGACTGGTCGATTATCTAATAACGCTCTATTAGCAATTTCTTTGTCTCGGTCAGTTACTAATAAGTTTTGCAATTCGGTACTGTAATACTTATATAACTCGGCTGAGGAATTCTCTTTTAGCTTTGGTTTATCTGTGGTTAAAGGTTGAGCTTTATTTTGAGCGATCGCATTTATGGGTTGTTGACTTAGAACTGTTCGCCCGACAGGATTGTTTAATAGCTGCTCAATCTGGGCATCATCACGTTTTGGTTGGTAGTCAACACCGCGATGTTTTTGCAAACCGGGGAAGGTGTAAGCTGCACCCAATTGTGTACCACTAAAAGCAATTCCATCTTTCTCGTAGGAAATGCCTTTTGACTTGCCATTTCTGGTAAATCCTGTTCTGACACTGATACCAGATTGCTGCAAGCGCATAATCAATTCGGGCATTTGGGGATTGTCAACAGATGCATTGTCAATTGTCTGCTGAACTAGCTGTTTAATACTGGGTTGTGGTGGGGTATCGCGTTTACCTTCTGCGTATTCTTCTTGTTCTCGTTTAATGCGCCGAAATTGTCCTGTACTTTGTGTGCGATTTAGTCTTTCTCTGCTGCCTTGGACTTGGGCTAATTCATAGTCAATTTCAATCTGGCGTAAGACTTTTTCAGAGCGTACATAATCCCAGGAATCATCAACTAATAAACTCGTGTCCATTCTGATGCGGCTGGCGGCAATGTGGACATGATCGTCGTCGGTGTTTTGGTGGCGGAAGATGACAAACTGATTGGCATCAAAGCCCATTTCTTTCATGTAGCGATTGCCAATTTCGCACCATTTATCTTCAGAGATTATGTCATCTTTGGCTGCTGATAATGAGACATGATAGACAACACGCTCGGCATCTGGATTTAGTTGTCGAGACAGTCGAAATTCTTTGGCTAGTTCTCTGGAATTTCTACCGCTCATGTTACCGCCAATTAGTTTGGCATTTTCGCTCGATTCCAAATAATCCAGTAACTTGCGAAAACCTCTACCCTTCGTCTGCTTCCCAATCATCGTCTTCCTCCTCTTCTTCTGACCAGTCGGTTTCTTCGGTGTCAGCTTGGGCAATATCTCGTCTGCACTGGTGTAAGATTTCTAAGAGTTCTTGTAACAGTTGTGGGTTGGCTGGTGGAGTGCGCCCCATTTTTATGGCTGTGTTCGTGGCTTTAACAAGCTGATTTAAGTTGTTGCCAATTTGTCCTAGTTCCCAATATGTTTGTAAGCTAATTTTGCTCAGTCGTTTGGGTAGTGGTCGCAACAATCCGTTACGCCTCATTAATTCACTGGCTGACATTCCTGCATCAATTGATTTTATTCGCAACAAATCCAATTCGATATCGCTCAATCTCAGTGAGAAGAGATGATTCCTAACGAGTCTTTTTGACTGTTTGCGATGAGGCATAACTTAATATTTGGGGGGCAATGTTGCTGGGGGGTTTTTTAAGGGGGTGTGCCCCCTTGAACAAGCCGTCGTCCGAGCGGAGCGAGGTTTAGCGTTAGCTAAAAGACATGGCTTGCTTCTAGCCCATTTTCGGGGTAAGGGAGGTGTCGGGTGATACCTATGTACGGAGGTGCAGCGAGAGGCTGGGAGGAGGGATGCGGAGAAGGCGTGATGTGACAATACTACAACTAACAGTGCGTGATGGCAACGGCGTAGCCGTAATAACGGAAAATCAAGCAGGAGGTAAATTCTTTCTTAGACTCCCGCCACAATAGGGGATATAAAATCAGCTAGGGGTAAATGGTAAAAACGGCATAGCCGCAGTAACGAATTTATAACTTTGTTATAAGGAGTATGGCTAAATAAACATCACAGTGTAGCGGCTACACTAAAAGGTAGTTTGGCTTAGGCGCAATAGTCAATTTTTTTGGCATTTTGAAAAGAAGCTGAGGCAGATTTTTTTAAATAGTCGATAATTAGTAGTTAATTAATAACTGCATGAAATAACAATGGCTGAACATCAGGATTCAGAGGTCATTACTAAGAGCAAGGTTGAGAAAGCCATCTCACTGCTAAAGGAGCAGAAGCCGAAAGAGCGAGAGGATGTATCAGACAGGGATGCTGTTCGGAAGATGAGGAGATACATTGAAAAGCTGACTTCATCTAAGTACGGCTACACTTACGATGAAGTTTCAGAGATGCTGAAGGGGCTGGGCATTCATTTGAGTGGGAGCAGAATCAAATATTTAATAGGTGAATTGAGGAAAAGCAGCCGTAGTCGTCAAAAGGCAGAGCCAAGCGACGACAGTAGTACGTCAGAGAATCCGGCTACTGAAACTCAGCCGACAGTTAAAGCCAACAGTGAAGCTGAGAAATCACTTGTAAATAGTGCAAAAGGCAAGAGCAAAAAACAACAGCCAGCAGTGCAGGAAAAAGAGGATAAATCAGTGCCGCAGAGCCAAATAAACAGAAATGCTTTTGTGCCAAAAATTTACAGGGATGAAGATTTATAAGCTGGTTTAATTATGACAATCTAGTGACCCAATTCAACGAGCAGTATTAGTGGAGTCTGCCATTGATGCTATGTCAATAGATTAATTGACTTTAGTTTTAGCCTTTGATGAGTTCAGGCAGGACTAAATATCACTCGCCAACTACTACTCTAAAATCATCAGTTGTAGATATGGGCAGTTTCTCCTTGGATTTTACTAACTTGGGAGTGTCAGGTTTGTTTAATGTAGACTTTGGTGGACGACAGCGCTCACAATACTTTGGTTGGGATGGGTAGCAAATGCGTTCTACCACTTCATTGCACTGCTTGCACACAAAGCGATAGGTTCTCTGTTTGATCACCCGGACATGAGCCTGAACAAAAACTTCCTTACTTTCCACCAGTCTGTTACCTCAATGACAATTAATAATTCCTATGGCTGAATATTCATCGATTCTAAGGTTATTAGAAGCAGAGCGTGAACGCTACATCCTGGAGGCAGCTGAGTTGTCACGCCGCCTCAAACTTGTTCACGAGCAGATGAACGCTCTAGACGCTCTAATAAGAGGATACGCAACAGAAGAACAGATGTATTCTACCCCTAGAGGTTTATCTAATTTCCACTCTCCACAAGCATTTCTTCAGCAGAATTTAGCTGAACTTGATGAAGATGATCTTGCATCGGAGTATATTGAACAGTCAACTATTGTTGAAGAAAACACTGCGATAACTCATTCAGCAATTAGTGATCAAGCTTCACCAACCTCCAATAGCGAACCAACCATCACAGAGGATAAATCTGGGGATGCTTCTACTTTGGAAGTAGATATTTCTGACATCCCCAAACTTGGTACTAAAAGAAAGCCTACCTCTTTGCCACTACTGCCCGAATTTGAAGACTATTCTGTACAAAATGCCATTTTGATTCTGATGCGCCGCCGTCCTGATTTGCATATGCACATTGATGCGATTGTCCGTGACATCTATGGCAATTTACCACCAGAACAGTTAAAGATAGCAAAGATGAATGTTACTAAGGCACTTTCTTCTGGCTCTCAGTTGGGAATGTGGTATCGAGTGCTACGTACTACTGGTGTCTACACTTTGCACTATGAGAAAGGTGTCACTGCTAGGGGTAAATAGGGGCGCATTGACAAGGGGATGTAATGGGTGTATTGATTGCTGTACAAGCTTTTATAAAGCCAAAAGCATTTTTTCTTGGTCGTGCCAGTCAGTGAAATTTTTATTACTACCGCTATAAAGACTATCTAATAGCAGGAGTAATATTAAAAAAAAGTAGCCCAGCCAGCCAAACGTTTGGTAAATCGGCTCACACATTTCTGTGAGATGTCTGTGATTTGGGCGTGAGCCTCGGAGAGAACATAAGGTTTTGGGTTCATCACATGGTTTTTTTCATTTATGCCTCACTTTATAAGCAGAATAGCTATATAATAAGAGTTTTTGTTATTGCTTGCCTTGCAGTTGTCTTTGTGGTACTTAGGTATGGACGATACTCAGCAACTAATAGCTATCCAAGAAGAACTAAAGCAAATTGGAGCGCGGCTGAGAAAGATTTTTCCGCAAACCCATCCACAGTTTGACAGTGTATTTGAAGACTTGGGCGCAGCTGGATATTACATTCGGGAAGCTGGTTATCGTTTAGAATCAGTTCTTCTGACTGTTCAAGGTGATAGCGCAGCTTCTTCTCCTGACCCAGAGACTGGAGAAAATGAAATTGAGTAAATTTCAGTGGGCAGACAACTTAGTGCAGCTATCAGCAGGTTAGCCCTAACTTGCGGGGTGCATTCGTGTAAAACTCGCTCCATTGCTCTATTACCAATGGTTTTGGCAACTAACGCCACTTCGTCTAACAAAACCTCTGGAGATAATTCAGGTTGTTGGCACAATATGGGGAAGTATTCACTGGCAAGCCACTGTTCGTCTTCCTCCAATTCTGAAAAATTTTTATTACTATCGCTATGAAGACAATCTAATAGCAGTAGTAATATTTTTTTAAACTTCGCCCAGCCGCCCCAGACTTTGGTAAATCGGCTTACCCAGGCTTGGGAGATGTTAGCAATTTTGGCTACAGCCTTTTGGCCAATTTTCTCCTGCGACTGCCACAGTTGGGTAAAAGCGTTGACGATGGCGTGTCCGGTCTGCTGAGAAGCAGTACCAGCTTCCGGGCATAATTGGCAGGCATCAATGCTTTGTAATTTAACATTGGGGAGATGGTCAGCTAGGAAACTCACGTCATAGTCAGCACAGAAGTAGAAAGTCAGCTGTTCGGTGGGGCGACGGTGAGAACGCAAGCGCCCAATTTCTTGGATAATTTCTGCTTGCACCAATTCGGTGAGACACTTTTGGAAGGTGCTGTTTGTGCCTACGAGGTTGACTGGTTTTCCTGTCATTACCTGGAGTTGTGCTGCCAAAACACCAATATTTTGGTAGGGAATGCCAAAGCTGGCTAGAGCGTCAGCATCACTAAATCGGTTAACGCCGCGACCATCAACAAAGTGACCATATTCCCGGCGGTCAGTGGCAGTGTCAGCGATCGCTTTCCAATCAATAATGCCGAGTTGGGAGTGCAGCTTTGTCAAAGCTTCTTTGAGGGCGTTGACGCGGGCTATAAGGGACGGAGAACGATATTTAGGCAGTTTTCCTAGTCCAATGACGTTAATGACCGATAAATTGGCATAATCAGGGCGCTGTTGCTCAATTACTAATACGGGGTCAGAGCAATCTAGTTTTAATTTCAATTGGCTGGTGGTGAGCGTAGCATCGAGAAAAATATTAAATTGGGCAGAGTTGACTAGTTCAATATGTTTGGGGTTTTTTCGGTAAATGCTCAACACACCCCAGGAACAGCTAAAAGCACCGTCACCTTTCCAGGCTTCTAGGAAATCAGGTAGCCAGTACAAGGGGAGGTCGAGAAATTCTCTGCCAGCGTTACGGGCGCTGTCCTTGGTAATTTGTTTGGCAGCGTAACGGGCGGCGGCACTTTTTTTGAGTTGCAAGTCGTTGTTAACGTCGATAGTGTCTAGGTCTTCTAGGAATTTTAAATCGGGTTCTAAGGCTTGCCGGAAAGCTTCAATATCTAAATCAGAGGGGAAGGGGGGTAGCATTGACCGGATACTGGCATCATTAAAGCCGTAGCGGTCGGGAGAATCGATGTCTTGAGTGAATAGCGGGTGTAAGGCTTGGATAACTGGCTGGAGTTGAACTAGCAGTGATGGTGCGTTGAGTGCCAGTTGACCAACGGTTTTTTCAAAATCAGCTTGATTGACATCAAGGGAATGCACTGGTTTGATCAGTGTGCCTGCTTCTTCCCAAATGCGACCGACTGTAAAAGCTTGGTCGGCAACGTTGATTAAGTCAGTGGGGGTAGAATCGGGGTGCGCTCTGAGTTCTCTGAAGTGGTGAATTGTTGTGCGTTTTTGAAAGCGGAAGCCGTAACCGTCACCACTGGCGAAACGACATTGGTTTTTGAGAGAGCAACCATTACAGATGGGGCTAATGTCGCTTTCTTCAAAATCGAGGCTGGTAAAGTTTTTGTGGCGAAATGCGCTGAATAAATAAGTTCTGTGACAATTGCCCACAGTGTCGGCAGTTTCACCCGGTTTAATCCAGAGTTGGAAGTCTTCGCCTAGAGGAGTTTGGCGGGAGGGGTCAAGTTTGAAGCCGTTATGTCGCACTGGCAGGTCAACAAAGTTTGTCTCGATGGGCAGTGTGGAGGGGTTGCGGTGGTTGGCATCTTGGTAAATGAGTTTATCAACGCTGAATTGGGCTGCTGTTAGCATACCAGCGCGGTAGCTTTTGCCTAAACCAGGGTGTGATTTGTCTAGAATGAGCTTCCATCCTTTAGAAACTGCCTCAAGCCAAGCTTGGATATGTTGGTCTGGGGTGCATTGGATTCTAATATCGGCTACATCGTCGGTTTTAACTGGGATATTACCTGGTTTGTAGTTGATAATTTGGTGTGAGCTATCCTCAACTTTAGGCAGTGTCGCTGCTGGTTGATTACTCAACCCTTTGCCAAACTTCTTAAATATGGGTTGAAAGGGAGCTACGGTCTGCGTGATTAAATTTTGGAAGCTAACCAAATCAGCTTTAATCTGCTTTATTTCCCATTCAGCGCGGGTGATAACACGCTTGTCTGCGAAAAATGATTGAGGTTCACGGATGATTGCTTCTGGAACTGTTACGCCAGCATCTCTTGCTAATTCTTTAACAATTTCTGCAAAGTCGTAGCCCTTGGGTGTACCATAACCACCGCATAATTTCCAACGGTACTGGACAGCAGTGCCACCTTCACCTGTTGCTTTGTCTTGCCAAGCCCAGTTCTGACCATCCCACCAAACATGGAATGATGTACCGCTAGCAGATTGTCGCCAAGGTGGACAACCTTTGATCGTCTTGCCGTACTGTCTAAAGTTATGTCCTTCCCAGCAGTAAATTTGCTCTGGGGAGAGCCGGGGTAAAACCTCAAATTCTAGAAAGTCAACAAGATTGGTGCTATTTTCCTTTATCGTGCCTTGCTGCCGCATCTCTGCCCATTTGACAGCACGTTCTTGACGCTCTTGCTCTTTGTGCTGTTCTTGTGTGGCAAATTTGATCAGCAATTCGCACAACCAGCTAGGGGCGATCGCAACTTCTGTTGTCTCTGGTGAATTAATCCACTGATAGCTGCCCGTTGTCGGGTGTCTGCTAGGTGGTAGGCAAGATTGAGAGCGATTGTATCTAAATTCCAGTAACTCAGTTGGCTTGCCCTCAGTATCACGGGCAGTTTGTAAATCCTCCCACTCAGTTAAAACTGCTCTGTTAAAGTCTTTTAGCAGTGGCCTAACTTCATTGGGAATTTGGAATAGCAGCTGATAACGCCCTGGCTTGCCAGAAGTCCAAGAAACAGTTTTAGGTAAGTTACCGCCACAGATTGCATTGAGCAATGGTTCAGCAGTGCTGCCATCAACGTCAATCGCCAGCTTTCCATCTGATGCTTCACCCGTTCGCAGTCCAAAACCTGACCAAAAAGCAGTGTAGGGATTGCCTTTTTTGCTAATCTTCTTTTCACCGTGCAAGATTAGCCTTGCAATCTCGCTATGGGGGATAAATTCTTCTGTCTGCCAGTTTTCGCGCCGTGGAGATTTATCTTGTAGGGGTGTCAGTGACCAATTTTGAGGGATATCTCTTAAGCCGTTGGCGATATCCTTGGCGTTGGGAACGCGGCTAAAAGGTTTCCAATCTTCTGTTTCTGTTTTAGTGCGGGTAAGGGTAGCCGATGTGTTCATTTAACCCCCCTCCCTGTTACGGCGTTCGTCATTTGTCACTCCTCTTGAAAAGCCGCTCATCAGCCATTACCCCTTGTGCTGGTCACTCTAGAATGGGTGCTATGGGATTTTGGTTTGAGGGCAGCTAAAAGTTTTCAGTAGCAAAAAAGTTTTTGATATTTTTGGACACCAGGAAATAATGCCAGATTGGTCAAAACCACTCGGCAAAACTGATCTAATTAATCTAATTAATCAGGGCTGTTTTAAGAGGCTACAACCCTTATGCAGCAAGGATTTCAAAAATGGATTGTCCGGGGATTCTAGAGTTTTTGTCCGGGGATTCTAGACTTTTCGTCCGGGGATTCTAGAGCCTTTGTTTTAAAAGCCAACGCTTTACAGGGCAAAGCTTTGAAGCCAATTTTTTGAATTATTTTTTTTAAAACAAGAATGCAACAGAAAACTAGCCATCCACAGCCGGATTGCCAACTCGTAGTTGAGAAATGCAGAGTAATAATACTTAATCTGGGATATCTAAAAGCGTTTGGAGCTGGGCGGCAAGTTGTGGATTAAAGGTGCGCTCACCCCGTTCAATTAGGGAAATCAGGTTTTGAGATACGCCGAGAAAACCAGCCAATTTGGATTGAGACCAACCTTTAGCAATACGTGCTTCTTTAACTTGACTGCTAGTCAAGCTGATTTGTGGTTCTGGTATGGGCGTGGCTTTGGGCTGTAACTTTTCTACTTTGGGTTTAACTTTCGGCTGTAATCGTTCAACTGTAAGTTTGGCCTTGGATGCTATGAGTTCTGGGATAGGGCTTGGGGGTTTGATAGTGAGTTTTGCATCCAACAGCTTATCAAGGTAGCCTTTAGGTTTTTTTTCTTTGGAATCTGGTCTTAATTCTTCGGGGTAAGTTTCGAGGTCAAATGCAATCTGCCAGCCCAGTTTTAGTAGTAGCTTTATGGCACTATCCCAGTGCTTTTTTAAGTCATAAGCTCGGCGGCGATCTAACCTAGCTCTATCTATAATTGGTTTGGCGAATGCAATTTCTAATAGCTCCTGTACTTTGTAATTTCCATCAAGGCGAATTCGACTATCCAATGTTAAATAGATAGCCAGTCTTAGTGCGAGTTCATCATGGTAGGGATCTATTTTCAAAACTTGTTGGGCTAAGTAGCCAAACTGATATAAAGCATCCCTGGATTTTGCGCCTGCTCTGTTTAAAAAATGTTTAGTCCAAGCACCTGGTTGAATAATTAACTGAACTTCATCAGGCTCATCTATTTTTCCTTGTAAATTTATCTGACCATAGGGCACAACTGTAATATTCCACATTCGCCCTACAGGGGTACTAGCATTTATTCCACCTTTTTTGTTCCTCCCTTCTACCCATACTGCTTTAACTAATAAACAATCTAATGCGAAAGCAGTTTTGGCTATTTCTGAGAGTTTTTTATGTTTGGCTAAATCAGTGCGCTGATCCCAACCCATATCTTTTATCAAGTCACTGGCATTGAGAATAAATAAGCTTTCCCACGGTCTTTCCTGTTTCATTGCATAGGCAGCAAAGATTAGGTGCAGCTTGGCACTGTTAAACCCAAATTTATCAATGATTTGTAGTGCTTCATCCCAAGGAAGCATGGAAATATCACCGGGGTTGGCAATATAATGCTCAATGAAGTTTTGAGAATCACCCTTAGCTCTATGTTGTAAGTAGGCTATTCCATCTTCATTTTGCTTCCATAATTCTTTTTTGATTTGAGAGTCAATGCTGGAAAACATAACTGCTGCGGTTGGAATAGCTTCAAAGTCTTGAGACTTAAATAATTTTGTCTGCCTAACTTTGATTGAATTATTGGAGGCGGAATCATCTGTAGTTTCAAGAGAAGTTTCATTCTCTTGGATACTATTTTTACATTTCTTTGTTCGGGATTTATTAGCTGGCGGTTCTAATTCTTCTTCGGCATTCTTCAAAGAATTATTGTCTGCTTTGGGAAGATTGAGCGAATTTATTACAGGAACTTCTTTAAAAGACTGTAATAAATGATTACGTAAAGCTTTGAGGAATTGTTCTTGATTCGGAAATAAAGTTGAATCAATTTCTATGATTAATTTACTAAGGTCAATGTTTTCCTGACCTTCTTGATTAATCAAGTTGAGATTTACGATTAATGGAAGTTGCGGATTTAAATCATTTGCCGCCATAAAACAACTCTCATCGAATGGAATTTAGCTGCTAGGGCTGCATGGGCAACAGCAGGCTTTTCTGATTGGTATATCTGTTAGCCGCCATCTAACATCAGCAAGCAAAAGTATTCTCTGCCATTTATATGTGTCAGCTATTTCAAGTTGATCGCTTTATTAATGGCAGGGATGGCAGGCTTAATTACTGTTTGTATTCATTTGTCCTTCTTGTCTTTACTAGATGATGAGGGAATCCTCCCCTGTGTCTCAGCTTCTTCTATAGCTTTTTCAACTAGGTACGCTACAAGGTTGGCAACGGGACGACCTTGGTCATCAGCCCATCGCTCTAATGCGTCAAAAACCTTATCAGGTAAAGTTACGTGAACTCTTTTACTCACTGCATCTAAACATATACATTTGCCTTATATCGTACTTTTTTAAGACTGATTTCTAGACAGTCATTGGGGTAAAAGTACCCTCATTTGTCCTTTTTATCTTTGTTGGATGATGAGGTTTCGTTTTGATTTTCTTTATTACTTTTCTCCAATGTGCGAAACTCACCTTTTTCTTTTGCTTCTCTGATTGCAGATTCGACCAAGTAAGCAGCAAGGTTTGCTGTTGGGCGACCTTGATACTCAGCCCAAGCTTCTAAATCTTCGTAAACTACATCAGGAATGGTTAAATTAACTCTTTTACTTGCATCAGGATTATTCGTTCCATTAAGCAGAGGCTTGAAATGGGCGATTAGCGCATCTTCAATTTGTCCTAACAGTTTTATGTCGTTACATTCCAGCCATGCAATGCAAATCTCACTACCCAATCTTGTGAACTGCTTGTACCTGTTGTGTGCAGTTAGCCTTTGGGCAAGGTTTATGGTCTTACCAATATATAGAACATCCTCGTTCTGCATCACAAAGTAGATAGCTGAACATTTTGGCAAGCGCGATCGCTCATTTAAAGGCAATGAAGGCAGTAAAAGCGGGTCGATGCCAGTGTTCATTTACTCTCCTTGCCTTCTTGGTCTTTCAACTCGAAATACTCGCGTAATAGGTTCTCCAACCCCTGACTGTTATCGACACCATTCTCTACGCAATAAATTTTGAATCTTTTGAGTAGGTCTTGTGGTACCAACCCCCTTACCAAGCCGTAGTTAGGATCTTTTTTCTTATCTGTCACAGTAGCAATGTGCTGATGTAGCAACTCCTGCTCCATTATTCCATGCTCCTTTTTAAAATTCATTTGTAGCAATGTTGCGACATCGCGACATAGTGCTATAGTAACTTATAGGACGCAGAAAGTCTGCAAATTTTTTAGAAGAATCAAAAACAACCCAAATGCGTCGAATCTTGTTTTTTGGCATGGGCATCTGATTGCAACCATGCTCACAGTTATGTCTGCAAAAGATTTCAGTGATTTTTAAGGACTCCAAAATATGACTCAAGCGCGAGTTGTGATTAGGGGCGCGGCCCTAGAAATGGGCGAACATCTTTTGAAAACTACAAAATTAGCAAGTTTAACAGAGCTAATTAACGTGATGTTTTCTAGGTACGGTAGGCATTTGGAAGCTACTTGGGAAGTTTTGCCAGCCTTTGATGTAGATGAATGCGCTCTTTTAGCAAAATCAGTGTCCAAAGTAGTTACGCCAATATCTGCACCAGTAGCAGATTGTACTTTTGATGAACAATCAACCACGGATAGAAGCAATCAACGAACTACCTCTTGAGAAAGTAATGCTTAATCAAAATCAAACAAGAAGGTTAGAAGCAATAGCACGTTGGCTCAAAGAAATTCGAGATTCAGCCGAATTTAAGCAACTGGAATACTCTCCAGATGTCACACTAGCCGACGCAATCCAAGCAGTGGGCGAACTACTACAGGAACAAGATCATTGTGATTACAGCCCGTCGAATTTTACTGATGAAGAGTGGCACAAGTATCTAGAACAAAGACCAGTAATGCACATTCGCCGCCTTATTCCTTGGCGTGAAAAGATTAGCTCATTCATCCAAGATGCTGCGTCAGAAGTAGCAATTCTGAGCTTGCTAACTACTGGTTTTATGGTTATTGGTAGTATCTTCTGTCACGGCGTTGACCGAATTGAGCAAAGTAGAGGCGAGAAATATCAGCCTACATGGATTTGCAATGCCAAAATTTTTGAAGGAAGTGCCATTGCATCTATCGCCATCTTCCTGGGTGCAAGCCTGACGGGTGCGTGTGCATCTGGAGGTAACAAAGATGGATAACTTAATTCTCGTCTATGAACCTTCTACCTTGTCACAGTGCAAGGTGTATCAAATTAAGGGTGCGCTGTATCGCTTTACAGGTAAATGTCCTTGGGCAAGAATTGACCATCCACAATGGTGTTTCACCCCGCTAGCTGGACAAAGGGGAAAAGCCGACATCAAGCTAAATCAGAACAATGTCCGACATGGGATTTATGAAGTCCCAGGTATGGTTGCCAGTAGTCAATCTGAAGTAATGGGATTGGGCATACAGCAAACCTTGTTTTGATGTGTTTGATTTGCGACTGGCTTTAATGCTTCCTTGAGCAACACGGGAAGCAAAACTAGATAATTCAGGGGCGACTTGTGGGGGTATGTGAGAAAGTGTCAGTAAGTCGCAAAACCTGAAGAGTCCTATTATTGCGTGGTTATATGCGACAAAAGCAAGGCTTTTAAAGGTCGTCCAAATTTAAAAATCCAAGGTTATTGATAGCCGTCAGACTCAGAACTATATCAAATACCTCGAATCAGACTTAGGGCTAAATCAAATACCTTGACATAACCGGATGTCTGGTTAATTTGATACCAAATTAAGTAATAACTAGGAGGTCGTGTGACTACAAAAGTGTATTCAGCTAAGTATCGCCAGCTGAAACAGATTTATGAGCGGAAGATGGGTAAACAAGTTTCAGATATCACTTGGTATCGAGTAGTAGCTTTTCTCAAACAGCGTTTTAGCTTAAATGTGGAGTCAGCAAACGCTCAAGAAATAGTTGAGATGTTTGCAGGGCTAAGGCAGCGCTACGGGGCGCTAACTCCTGCTAGCAAAGGATTTAATGAGCGCTGGCAAGTTTTTAAGCATTTCTATGAGTTAGACGCTAGTTATAACGGCAAGGGCTTTTTAGTTGCGCTGGCAGATTATCTAAAAATTAACCTTGATGACGTACCGCGCAGCACTCGTTACTACTGGTTTAGTCAAGCGGGACTATCTTTTAACGCCTTTCATACTTACCACAGCAAGGATTTAGCGCTGGTTGGGTTTGTTGCTGCTAAGTGGGCAATCAACAGGCGACCGCAGCCGATGAAATCCGCTATCCCTGAAGTTTTAGTACTAGCCAAATAAAGAGTAATCATCATGTCTAACAAGTTCACTAACAATGTGCGTACTCGTTTATACAAGCAAGGTTATCAAGGATTCACCAAGGATGATTACACAGAAGCGGCGATCGCCTCCGAGTGTGATGACCTTGACAATCCCAGCAAAGACCAATTGAGCCAAGCGGTTGAATATCTCAAAGAAAAAGCAGTCGGTCGATTATCAGTAATTGATGAACCAGTTGAAGAAACATTTTTAACTAGTACACAAGATTCACAGCCTGAGCCTGATAAGACTCAGCTTGCAGTTGCAGAATCAGAAAACCAGATTGTGCTGAGTGAGCAACAAAAACAAGCACTGGTGACAGAAATTGCCGAAGGTGCAGGGATTGAGTTAAAAGCGGCGGATGTGAAACAGATTACAGTGTCCATCGCTTCTACCTTTGCATCCAGAAAAGATTTAAATGAGGCAATTTTTAATGCACTCGTCCACTTTGCAAAGGAATTTAAGAATCAGGAAGTAGCGAAAATCCGGCGCAAAGCTGACGAAATCAGGCGAACGCTGGCGGAGATGGACGATGCAGCAGGTAGCGAACTGACGCAGATTAAACAAGCGATGGAGGCCACTGCCCTGGACTACAAAAGCCAGTTTGCAGACCTCGCGTTATCTTTTGCCGGCATCATCGATTAAGCAGACAGGTTCGCTCACTTACAGGCATTTGTTAATTGGGCTGGTGGGGATACCGTTGATCATCGCGCTGGCGGCTCCCCTCGCTCAATGGTTTGTCAAAGAATGTTGCTCATACAGGAGTTACAAACGTGAAGCACATCAAGAATATGGTCGGCAAGCACGGTAAAAAGCTCACAGCAAGGGCGCAAAAGCTGGGGATCGCTGATAGCTTAATCATGGGCTGTATTAATGGTGATGATGCAGCGCTGGCTAAAGTAGGGGAAATGGGTAATGAGGGCGATCGCATTTTAACCATCATGCCCTACATCACAGATAACCTCAGTGCGTTTATCAAGGGTACTGAGGAGTACAACAAAGGACTAGCTGAAATTTATAAATCTGCTGGCGCTTCTGGTATTGCCATTGACAAAGCCAGTGCTGATTTGACGGTAGCGAATCTCAAGTACGGTCATGAACGCTCAGAAATTGGATTGAAACTGGCAAGCGATCGCACGCTAGAAAATCAGCGTTACAGAGAAAGCATTGACCTAATTAAGCTCAAAGCTTACATTGACTACCACATGAGCCAAGTTGACCATCTAGGGGCTTCTAAATCGCAGTTAGCCCGACCCGTAAAGGCACAATTAGATGCTGATAGGGCTTATGAAATGGAGAAAGCCAAACACCTACTAACATACGGCGAAAGCGCAGACCTTGATTTAGTACCTCGTAAGTCATTCACGACTAACAAACTAGTCCAAGCGTTCCGCACTGCTGTTTCTACAATTTTCGATTAATTCAAATAGCAAAATCCCCTACAAGTTAGCGCTCAGTAGGGGAAATGATCATATTAGTAATAACAATGTTAGATGAACTTGACACCTCACTGCAAGACGGAGACACCGAAAAATCACTTGACTATCAAGACTATCCTGATACTGCATTTACCCAGGATGAACAAGAAGCTATTAGAAGATTCAAAGCTAAAGAAATTGAAAAGCTTAATCGCAGTCGCGCTGTTCTCAAAGGTATTGAATCTTGCGGCTGGGGTGTGACTTCCTATTGCTTGGCTAAGTATTTAGTAATAGCTACAGGCTCGTCTGGGTTGCTACCTGCGGTTGCTATTGTGTTGGGAATTAATCAAATAGTTAATCGGGATTTATTAGAGTTCTCCGTAAATAAATCTCCAGAAGGATGGGTTTTTACGGACATGGACAAGGCTATCAAATTTATATTTCAAACTATATTTGGATGCTTCATTCTGTGGACTGCTGTAGGCGATTTCTACGGTACATTACAAAGTTCACATCAGACTTACGAGAATATCAAAGCAACTGTAAAAGACTTTAACCGTCTGCCAGCAGATGACAAAACTATTGTGTTTGTAGTCGGTGCATTAGTAGCTGGCGGCGTTGTTTACGCAATCAGCAAAAAATGAAAGCTCAATCATTGTTAAAAACGGGTGCTTTCATTGGTGTATTTTTAGGACTAGCAAGTGCCTACTACTATGGACAAACACCGCGCCCTTATCAATTTACTGAAGTGCGATTTTGTCCAGTAACAGCTAATAATCGCCCAATGAAGCACTATGATGACCCCGCAGAATCACAATCAGCACTCGATAATAAATACTGTCGGTTTAAGTACAGATTACTAACAGAAGTATGGAACTCACGACAGTTTAATGAGCAAGTGTCACTTCCCGAAGATGCTTTTATTGTTAAAGATTTAGCGCCATCGGCTAACACTAGCTTATGGCTTTTAACTGCACCTGCTCTAGTCTGGATGGGTTATTACTGCTGGGCTGCAAAAGATGAAATTGACAACTCCGAAAGCTTTCAACGCCTAGAAGATTTCAAGACAACCATTAAACACCAAGGCTTAGTTACTAGGACTGAGCGCGATTTACAGTCACATGAATCAGAGCGGATTAAGGACAAGCATAAAAAAGATATAGACAGACGCGCTGACAATCAATTAGTTGAAGAAGGTTATATCTCACTTGATGAGTTACGAACGCAGTACCAACGACAAGCAGAACTTGAAAATTTGCAATTTAATAATACTAAAAAACAGTTTACAGTTGCTGACTCAGTAGCTGACAAAACCGTTGCTGAAAATCTCCGAGATCAAGCTAAAGCTGACCAGGAACGCAGCAAGATTGAAGGCAAAATTAAGGATGTGAGTGCAGACAGTAACAGCAATCAATCTGTTGACCAGCAACGAGCAACTGAACTCATACAAGCGCTCAAGGCTCATGAGGACGGCTGGTTGTGGAAGATTATCGACAACCTAACCCCCCTGTGGCTAATCGGTCGTCAGGGGTCAGGTAAAACTTACACGAGTGCGGCTATAGCTCTTGTAAGAAAGCATTGTTTAGGAATTCCCATCTACTACTTAATTGACCGCCACGCGACTGGGGATAACTCCAAAGCATGGCGATATCTTGAGACTCAAAATATTGCCGAGTCAGAGTTAGATATAAGCACTGCGCTTGATACTCTCTGTGAGCATTGGCTATTAAGAATTAAAGGTAAAAATGACTTAGAGCAACCTGCTCAGATAACACCAGAACAAGTGCTGATTGATGAGTACACCAACCTGAAATCATTGATTGGTGAACCCGCAGAAAAGTTTTACAAACTGCATTTGACAGACACTAGGAAAGCAAAAGTTTATGTGACTGGTATTACTCATAATGACACGAATTCCAGCTATCCCGAAGGCACACAAGCAATGAGAGAAGCGGGTACAATCCTCATTCAAAAATTCTCAGCTAACGGTAAAACACCGCTACCAAGAGTCAAGATTGTTCGTGGCTTGCTTGATGATAATGGGGAAGAATTGAAAGAAGCAGAGCGTACATTGCCAAGCTGGTTTAACCCAGAGTCCATTTACAATCATTTCAACGGTAAGCCGATTGAGTTAGATGGTTAATTAATGCGTTTACTGAGGATCATACCTGCAAACATAAGGGCGATCTGCTACTATAAACAGTTTGTATTACTTAGAAATGCTGCATAAAAAGTCATAAAAAATACGTAATTTTTGCACCTGCTATTGCATAATTTTACGATGCTTTCAAATCACATTACTTTGACAGTATATCGGTTAATCTGTGGAAAACATAATGTTCCACAAATATGACACCCCGTTCAAACCTGCATGGTCGTGTATTAGAGTACCTGATAACAGAAGTAATAATTAGAACACACTCAGGAGCCAGCTTAACAGTTAGAGCTAACAATGCTCAACTTAGGGATGCCAGCAAGTTGCCAGAGTTGGATTCATTACTCTTAAATGAACTGACAAGTGCAGCTGATGCGCTGTTGCACTTGTGGCTCAATCCTCATTTTCAGTTGTCTAACCAAGCATCAATCACGATAGATCGACTACCAGATCAAAATCAGAATGATGTTACTGACATTCGTCTAACTTCAAGAGCATGGACAGTCAACTTATCACTCAAACACAACCATACCGCACTCAGACACCAACGTCCTGGCACAACTCCAGTTCACTGCGGTTACGCTAAAAATGACCCACAGATGCAGCAGTTTAGACAACAATACCGAGCAACCACACAGGAGTTCATGCAATATATTGGGCAGGCAAAGCTCTTTGCAGAATTACCGCCTGCTTTGATTGAACAGCATTTATATACTCCTGTCTGTAATTTGGTGAGCCAATTTATCAATAACCATGCTTCTATTTGTGCCACTAAGTTATTTCAGTACCTTGTTGGTGATGTGAATTACTACAAAATTATTGTTGATACTCACGCCAAAACCCTGACTATTCAGCAGTTTGCACAAATCCAAATGCCTACTAACGTGATCCCAACGGTCAATAAACAGTATGTAAATTTGATTTTTGACAATGGATGGGAAATTTCTATGCGCTTACATACCGCATCAAGCCAACTGAAAAGCTCTCCCAGTTTGAAATTTGATACTAAAGCACTAAAAAATCCGCTTCCTGCTACTATAATTCCTTATGTTTAAAAGTCCATTACGTTATCCCGGTGGTAAACAAAAGGCAATTCCTCAAATTGCTCACTATCTACCTCCTACATTTAAGGAATTCCGCGAACCTTTTGTCGGCGGAGGTTCTGTATTTTTTCATGTTTTACAGAAGTACCCTAGTATGCCTTGCTGGGTCAATGATCTCAACCCAGAACTGTATTACTTCTGGCTAATGGTCAAAACTAATCTACCAGAGTTAGTTGAGTCAGTCTGGAAAGTAAAAAAACAGACAACAGATGGACGTGCCTTGTTTAAATCTCTCGCTGCCGCAGATACGAGTATCATGAGTCCACTTGATCGGGCTGCGCGGTTCTTTGTTCTTAACCGGATTACCTTTTCGGGAACCATTGAGAGTGGTGGTTACTCTGATGCTTCCTTCAAAGGTCGGTTTACAGACTCTTCGATTGAGCGACTAGCAGCTTTGGATGATTGCTTTGTTAATACCCATGTAACTAACTTCGACTACAGCACCCTACTTACTGAACCTGGGGAAGATGTATTTATCTTTCTAGATCCACCTTATCTCAGCAAGACTCAATCTAAGCTTTATGGTAAGAAAGGTGATTTGCATACCTGTTTTGACCATTCCCGCTTTGCCAAGCTAATGGCGGAGTGTTCACACAAATGGTTGATCACTTACGATAATTGTGAACAAGTGCGGTGTAGTTTTTCTTTTGCCTACATTTATGAGTGGGAGTTGCAATACGGGATGAACAACTACAAACAGGAGAAGGCAGAAAAAGGCAAGGAACTGTTCATTACCAACTATCCTGTTGAATCATACAATTTACCTACAATCATGGAGGTTGTGTGAGGGGAAGGTTAGAACTGGCAATTTTACAGAAATGACGAACTATCTTAACCGAGGAAAACTATGAAATGTAGTTTCATATCTTTATATCAAGAAAAAGCGTTTCAGGAAAAGGAAAACACTCACTCAACTGATATTATACTTGGCACTCAAACTAGGACAGATTCTCGTGAGGAACTAGATCAAGATCCAGATAATCGTGGAACTCAAACTTCTACAAGAGCGCGAGAAAATCCTGATATTGATTACTCAAATACAAAGTTCACTGTGATTCCAAGATAGCAGAGTTGAATGATAGTAATTCTTTCAAATTCATTAGATGTGACAGTAGACTATGTTTGCTCCAAACTAGAGCAAAATAGATGTGATTATGTCAGACTAAATACTGATGAGCTAATCGAAAAAGCAGAGTTGCTATTTCGACCTAACAAACTATCACTTTCTTTGGGTCATCTGAAGTTAGTGCCAGAGGAAATAACTTCTGTATGGTACAGGAGACCACAGCCACTTAAGCTTCCAGCAAGCGAATATTTTGAGAAGGGTGAGCAAGCACATACTCGTAGTGAATGGAGTGCAGCTATTGAAGGATTTCTGTCGCATATTCCTGCTGAATTATGGATTAACCATCCAAAAAACAATGCTTTAGCTTCATCCAAGTTAGAACAACTGAGCCGTGCACAGAGATTAGGGCTTACAATTCCCAAGACCTTAGTTACTCAATCCTGGGAGCAGGCTATCCAGTTTTGGAAGGAATGTGAAGAGAGGTTAGTCATCAAACCGCTTTCACATGGATACATTGAAAGAGATGATCCTCAAGAAGATACAATAATTTTCACAAATGAGGTCACATTAGATAAACTTTATGAAAATCAAGAAATTTTATCATTGTGTCCAACTCTATTTCAAAAAAAAGTAGATAAGTTATGTGATGTTAGAGTGAACGTTATAGATGAAGAAACTATTGCTATTGCCATTTATTCTTCAGAGCAAAATAAATTACAAGCAATTGATATACGCAGAAGTAATATGAGGGGAGTTCGATATGAATCTATTGATTTACCATCTCAACTCAAGGATAAGATTTTAAATTTGTGTCGTTCATATGGACTGCGCTTTGCAGCTATTGATATGGCAATTAGTATTGATGCAGAGTGGCTTTTTTTTGAAATTAATCCCAATGGTCAGTGGGCTTGGCTAGATTTAGAGGGTGTAACCGATATTGCAAGCTCATTGTTGAGAGCCATGCAAAAAATACCTTTGTAAGTTAGATATGAATTTACCTGCTTATATCACATATGTACTAATGCGCCTTGTGCACATTGAATGTACTTTATCAGAGGTGCAGAATAAACAATATAACTCAAATAAAGATGTTGTTTTGATTTCAGCAGAGATAGAAATAAATGATGACAAGGTTGATTTTTTAAAAAATAAAAATACTGAAGTAAAAGAACGGCGATTAGCGATAGATGCTAAAGCACGTACATTATTAACGTTAACTTCTATTTTACTTGGGTTAGTCTCAAGTACTACCAGCCTAGCATCTGCAAAATCTGTAGGAATATTAGCTATTTTTCCAATTGTTTTGCTTTTCTTAACAATATATTTACTAACTGTGTACTTTGGTGTTGAAAGAGGACAAACAGTTGATTATGAGTATCTATTTTTAGATACAAAAATAGCTAAAAAAATATTATGCAATGATATGCTTAAATGTCAAGATTATAATGAACGTGTAACGAATTTTATGATTGATTTGTATCGTTCTGCGCTACGTTATTTTTCTTTTGGGATGCTGTGTATCATGATTATTGGTATTGGCAATATATATAAAGATAGTAATTATATGTCAAAATTTGTTATTGAAAGTATAACTCAACATTTTGCAAATCATACTTTATCTAATTAAAATAAAAATTTAGATATAGATACCAAAAAATCAAATTCAGAGAAAACAATAATCAATCGTGCAGCAGCTTCAACACCAACCAGATATCCTACTTTTGCATTTTAGACGCAAACAGATTATTTATAACGTGGCAGATTTAAATGTATCAATAAATGATGTCATTTTTACTTCATTTAATTCAGATTAATAATTAATTTAATGCAGTTGACAATTGCATTCTCTGAAACGAGAAGCAATTGATTGAGTGGGTACAATTAGAGTCAACTGGCACACTGCCGAAAAACGAGATAATAGATATTATTATCATAATTGCCGTTTACAAGTTTTCTTTGTTGAGTAGAGAGGAAACGGAAGCTATGCTGGGACTGACTTTAGAGGAAACGAGGGTTTATCGGGAAGCGAAAGCTGAGGGTCAAGAAAAAATATTGAAAGCAGCTGTGCCACTGTTACTAAAAACAGGGATGAGTATAGAACAGATTGCCCAACAACTCAATGTTGATGTAGAAGCTGTCCGGCTTGCTGCACAGGAGAGCGCGTAACAGAGTGTCATCAAAAACAGTCAACGGTTTTGGTGTAGCCGGAGTTTCTAAAGGCAGGCGAATATGCACACTGTAATTACACCTGAAAGAATCGAGTTGCCACCTGGTACAGTCGTAAGGATGTTGGGATCTTGGCAGGATTACCAACTACTGAGTCAGCAACTAGGAGATCGCTGCTCGCCTCGCATTAAATATCGACCAGGAGAAATTTTGCTGATGGCACCGCTACCAGAGCATGGAAGAGATGCGAGCTTGCTGGCAGATATTGCGAAGGTGTTGCTGGATCATTTAGAGCAAAGATACGATTCATTTACGCCCATTACCATGAGCTTGCCAGAAGTCAGCGGCATTGAGCCTGACTTTTGCTTTTATATTGAAAATTGGAGATCCGTAGTAGGTAAAAGCCGTATCGACTGGCAGAGTGACCCTCCACCAGATTTAGTGATAGAGGTAGATGTTACTAGTTATACCGATATTAATGACTATCTCCCTTATAAAGTGCCAGAGGTTTGGCTATTAAAGAATAAGCAGCTATTAGTTTATAGATTGCAGGGTGAAAATTACGTAATTACAGAAAGCAGCTATTTCCCTAACGTAAGAGAAATTGTGCAGCAATGCTTTCAAATTGCAAATGAGCAAACAACAAGTGAGGCGATTCGGTGGTTAAGAAACTTGTTGCGTGGGTAAAGAAGCTGTCCAGTTCGCCGATGGGTTCCCGTATAGACATAGTGTAGACGCTGGTGTAGACTGCCGTTTCTGGTTTAGCAGGGGTGAAAATCTTGGACTGGGGCTACTGGGCAGCGTTGCTATCACTTTTCGGTCAATTGATATCAATTGCTCCTAAATTTGGTATAGCATCCGGCTTTTATAGTGTATCCAGCACACTCAGCCTGCGACTTAAGTAAAACTTATCAATCAACGAGATTATGAGGGTTGTGGACGAGACGATTGATAAGTCTGGATTAAGTGTGTGGAGTCAGTGACGAAAGAATAACCTTTCCAGGGATAATGAAGTGTAATAGTAGGTTTCTACTCATCACACACCCATCCCCTGTATGAGAACGCTGAGAGAGTTGGTAGAAGAGTGGTTGGACGTGCATCACGGTAAAACTAGGGCTTCTTATCAAAATACCATTCACAAGTTTCTAAGTTTTACATCGGTGGAAGCGATCGCCGACATTCAGATCCGCCATGTCCGGGAATGGTTAGATTCGCTTCAGGAAGCGGACACGACTAAGGTTAAGCATCTCAATATCCTTAAGGCGTTTTTTTCCTATGTGACCAGTTTGGAGAAACCGCCGATTTCTCGCAGCCCGATTCCCAAGCAGTTCAAGTTGCCCAAGCCGAAAGATACTTTGGTGGAGCGTATTCTGACACCGGAGGATGTGGATGCGATGATTACAGCGACGACTGACAAGCGCAATCGGTTAATTTTAAAGACTTTGTATTTAACTGGGATTCGGGTTTCTGAGTTGTGTGGGTTGAGGTGGAAAGATGCGATCTCATCTCGTGGGGGCGGTGGGCAGATTAATGTTTACGGCAAGGGTGGGCGGACTCGTAGAGTTCATGTTCCCCAGGAGCTATGGCTCTCCTTAATGTCACTGCGCGGTGAGGCGTTGAAAGATGCGCCAGTGTTTGCCAGTGCTAAGGGTAGACCTTTGGCCCCTTCTCATATTGACCGGGTGGTGAAGCGGGCGGCGGCGGCGGCGGAATTGGAGAATGCTATGAATGTTTCAGCGCACTGGTTTAGGCACAGTCATGCTACCCACGCTTTAGATGAAGGTGTTCCAGTGCATTTGGTACAGGCTACTTTAGGGCATACAAGCTTGGATACTACGAGTAAATATTTGCACGTTAGCCCCGATAGAAGTTCTGGGGAGGTTTTAGTTAAGCGATGGTCTGAGCCTTTTTAAATTTTCAGCTTTGAATTCCAAGCTCCGTTTTAGGCAATTTGATCATCATGGTTTCCACCTTTGTAAATCTAAAGATTCTGGCGGTTCAAACCCGTTTTTTCCGCAAGGCTCGTCATCCCCGAACGTGCTTCCACCACGTTACGTAGTGCTTCCAGAAAAAAACCCAGATCGCCATCCTGCTCGTACTCTTCAAGGGCAACGTCCAGGTAAGCCTTTGCCATTTCCGGGTTCAGCAGCTGCTCGAACACAACCGCGTCATGGTTTCTCAGTTTCTTGCTCATCCTGTTCCTCCTGATAAGCCTGCCAATATTCTTTAGCTTTTTCTATGTCCCTCTCCTGGCTGTCCTTGTCGCCACTACACAGGAGAATCACCAGATCGTTCGCGGATTCACCAAAGTAAACTAGCATTAACGAGGAGATAAACCAAGCTGTTCACAAAAATTATTACTGTACTCTGCTGTTTCCCAATTTTGAGCAGATTTAACTTGTTCTATAGTTAAACCTTTAGCGTTCCAAAAATTAGCTCCTTCTATATTGGCGTTCTTAAGTTTTGCTCCTTCAAGGTTAGCATTTCCAAACTTTGCTCCTTTCAAATTTGCTCTTTGGAAGTTGGCATTTTTAAGGATTGCTCCGCGAAAACTAGCCTCTGTAAAATCAGATTCCTCAAGATTAGCTTCTTCAAGATTAACGCCCCAAAGAATCGCTTTTGAGAGTTTAACTTGTTGAAGAGAAACATGAGGCGCAATTAAGTATGCTCCTGCTGCTGCTGCGTTGAAACCTATTGGGAACTTGGTATCTTCATCGAATAAAACTTCTCTGAGGTCGGTACTTTCCAATTTAGCTTTTAGAAGAGAAGTACCATAAAGTCTAGCTCTATAAAGTTTAGCTTTACTGAGATTAGCTTCATCAAGCATTGCACCAGTAAAATCAACTCCAGTGAGATTAGCTCCTACTAAATCTGCTCCAGTTAAGTCAATACGTTTTAAATCGGCATTTTGAACATCTATATTTCGCAAAGAAACGCCGTCACTGGCTAATTCTTCCAGAGCAATTTTTCTAGCATAGCTAGTAACTGTACCAGAAGCCGCCGCCGCATCGATTGCTTTCCAATACTCGAAATGTGACCTCTGTCTTTCAGCAAGAATTCTTTCTTCTCGTTTTGGGAGTTCAAGTAAAAAAACCGTTACACCTATCAGCACTCCCAGTTTACTAAGAGCATCAAGAATTTTGATAAAAGCTAAATTTGAAAGCCAGTTAGCAATAGGAGTGGAAAAAAATAAGGTAATTATTAAAAGTATCAAAGCACTAAGCCAAACAGCCCAAAGTAAAAGTCGCTTTAGCCATAATAAAGATTTTAATTTTGGCTTTGAGTGATTGCTTTTCAAGATTATTTACCCTTTTGCTGTCTAGGTGATTAATATAATAAGATATAGCCAAAAAAAGGCAGTTTTGACACAATCTTGTTGCGAATTTCTGAGCTTATTGTATTCACGCAGCGTCGGTTACTACAGTTCATGTAAAATACAGTAATTGCTTAATACGTTCTTCTACGAGTGACCGATTCCCTTTTTCCTGAACTGAGCAACTATGATGCTTTTATAAGCATCCTTAAACAGCGCATTCGCACCGCGCAGGTGCGGGCGGCACTTGCTGTTAACCAGGAATTAGTGCTGCTTTATTGGCAGATCGGCAGGGAGATTCTACAACGCCAGCAGGCGGAAGGGTGGGGAACTAAAGTAATTGAGCGCATAGCCAAGGATTTAAAACGGGAGTTCCCGGATATAAGGGGATTCTCCTCTCGTAACCTGAAATATATGCGGGCTTTCGCGGAAGCCTACCCTGACGAGCAAATTGTGCAGCAGGCTGCTGCACAAATTCCCTGGTTTCATAACTGCGTTTTGCTGGATCGTGTAAAAGCACCAGAGCAGCGGGTTTGGTACATCCAGCAGACTATTGAAAATGGCTGGAGCCGCGCCATCCTGGAGATGCAAATTGAGAGCCGTCTTTATGAACGCCAGGGGAGTGCAGTCACCAACTTTAGCCAGACCTTGCCTAAACCCCAATCCGATTTGGCGCAGCAACTTATTAAAGACCCGTATCATTTTGACTTCCTGACATTAAGCAAAGAAGCACAGGAAAGGGATTTGGAGCGGGCGCTTGTGGATCGTATTCGTGACTTTCTCCTGGAACTGGGGACAGGTTTCTCCTTCGTGGGAAGCCAGTATCCTATTGAGGTTAGCGGACAGGAATACCGGCTTGACCTCCTGTTTTATCACCTCAAGCTTCGCTGCTTTGTCATCATCGACCTGAAAATGGTGGAATTTCAGCCGGAATTTTCTGGAAAAATGAACTTCTATGTGTCCGCAGTGAACGCTATTCTGCGGCATCCTGATGATCAGCCCACCATCGGCATCATTCTTTGCAAGTCTAAAAACAAGACTATTGCCGAACTTGCACTCCAAGGAATGACACAGCCTATCGGCGTTTCTACACATAAGGTAGGAAAAGACGTTCCCGAACAGCTTAAAGGTATCATGCCAACGGTGGAACAACTAGAGATGGAGCTAGATACGGCTGCTGCTGAACTTGAAAATAGGATTTGAGCTTTTCAATGCTTAATGTAGTATAAATGTTTTTTTAAGTAGTATTTGGTTAGTTCTTGTTTTTCTTCCTTGATTTTGATTCAAAAAACTGGCCAAAGTTTTTTGCGTACTGTGCGAGAATTTTTGGTCAATTTTTCAGTCCAATATTTTGGAGAAATATTGGGAAGAGTTGGGAAGATCTGAAGTTGTTTTGGGAATTATTGGGAATTATTGGTGAGTTTTCAGCTTAATGAAAATAGGGTCAATAGAGTTGATTCAAGATTTAAAAATTTAGAGAATATCGGGCAGCATTGGGAATTATTAAAATTTCTGTGAGAGATTTTGGTGAGTGTTGGGAATTATTGGGTCAGATTGGGACATCAATAAATTCTCATTGCCAAAGCTGAGAGTTTGAGCCAAAACTAGAGATGATTTATTGCTGAAACCATTGAAAAATCGTCCTGGAGTTTCTGTTAGTATGATTTCGCAATAAACACATCTAAAATTGTTTAGGAAACTCTTCAAAATGTCTATCGATAAAAAGGAACTGGTAAGTCGCGTATCTAAACGTTTAAGCTCTCGGCAGTGGCACAGTTGAAGAAATTCTTGATGCCACTTGCTTAAGAAATATATGAGTCTCTAAAACAAGGCAAGAGTGTATCTCTACGGAACGAAAGGCACTTTTTATGTCAGAACAGAACGAGAGTGTTGGGTGTTTAAGTTCAATCCCTCACAACGCTTGCGTCATGATGCAAGGTTGGTCGTCTACTTATAAGCCATAGCATTATTCCAAGACAATATTTCTACCGCGCAGCCAAGAAAGTGAGCAACTCCAAGCCTGATAAAATCAAGAGCGAAAAAATTGAGTGTTTGATAAGCCAGGGGGAAAGCGGGAGCAAGCAAGAAGCGAAGTCATACTTAAATGAGCGTGGCTCACTGCCTGAAGCTAAACCAGCAGCGAATAAAAAAGTTAAAGTTTCACTAAGGGTGGAATGGGAATTGGATATGTGAGAAGATTCAAGAAAATTATCGGTTTAATATTTGTTAATTAAGGGTGGTACAAAAATATTTGTTTGAGAAGATATAAAAATTGTATAAGCTAATGTGAGAAGATTCTGAAATAGAAGATTCAGAAAATTATCGGTTTTACCATTATGAGCATATATGTTTATGTTATTACAATAATTCTCTTATTAATGCTTGGGAATTTGTTAGCACCATTAATAGGTGAGAAGATTCAGAAAATTATCGGTTTTTCAATATTGAGCATATATGGAATAACAATCATTATGTTATATTTAATTTGCTCTTTGTTAGCACCAAACTTGTCAACTTTGAGTTGTCTTCGTGGTGAATATTCTAAATTTAGTTGTGAATTTATTTCATCTGGTATATTTGGAACTTATACAACTCATATCCCGTCTGGAGAACTCCAATCAGCTGAAATTGATGAAACATGCGATGGTGGAGATTGTAGTTACGGAGTTTTTCTAAAAACTACAAAAGGTAAAATTTATATACCTACTAGCTATAGTATTGAATTTCATGCTCAAGAAGATAGAGATAGAATCAATCTTTTTATTAAAAATAAAAATCAGAAAACATTGATGCTTAGGAAAGAGAACCGATGGATGATTATATATACAGTTATTTTGTGGGGAGGATTGATTTTATTTATACTTTATTTGGTAGCATCTATTTTTGAAAGATATATAAGTTTTAGGAGAAGATAAGAGAGAAAAACAAGTATGAATCAGTAATTATGAATATTTTTGGCAATGAGCAATGCCACTTTAGAGCTTTAAACCTAAAAGGGTAGCCGCCGAGATACCCGGCTGAACCCCTTATAAATTGACATGGTTCGCAGTTCGGGGTTGCCTTCTGGTGACAAGGGGCGGTAAAGATTCTCGCGGTTCAGACCCGTTTTTTTTGCAAAGCGCTACTTGATTTTGAGTAGCTTCACTAATATAACGATTTGCAGACAAATCTCTAATTCCTTATAATTAACTTTCGTTTTGAATTAGCGATGAATTTATGATCATCCGATTCACCAAACTCAGATAATCGTCTAATTCCTCATATTCATCTAATTCTTTTTCTTCCTCTGAAGTAAGTGCAGATTCTTTTTGTTTAATTAATAATGCTTCAAGTCGCCCCTGTACTAAGCTGGAAGCTCGAAATATCGGCACTTCTCCTACTAGCTCGATGCGGACAGCACCATCTAATGGGAAGCTGTTAGGCAAGTGTGACAATTTCATCTAAACCTCCTTTAGTAGCGGAAATATCAGCAATTACTTCTTCCAAACTGTCGGTGAGATAATGTTAGCTTCCTTGTCATCTAAATAGAAATCGTAAACAGGTTCTCCTGATAAGGAACAGCGTAGCGGCTCAATAATTTTAGTGAATGGATTCCAAACTGCTGTTACAGTTCGTTTTGCTTTCTTCCTTTGCAATTCACATTGAATATGTACTGTAGGTAAATGAATAATCATGGCACTGTGCAACCAAGCTTCCACACTCATTGCGTAACGCTCTTGGATATCTAACAATTTTCTTTCTAACTCTCTATTAGTGGCTTCAATTCGTGCTAGTTCCTTATCTTTATCATCACCCTCCAAATGTTTTGACACAATCTTGTTGCGAATTTCTGAGCTTATTGTATTGTAATAAGCCTTGAGTCTGTCTTCATCTCTAGCTCTAGCTCTTGTTAATTTAGCCTGCCAATTTTCTAGAGATGTTCCAATCAATATTGCACTTTGATGTTCAATTAACTTCAATAATTCATCAAAAGGGATAGATAATGATGTTTCTTCATTATCAACAGAAATTCTGTCAGACTCCCAGAACAAAGCATCACCGATTTCTACTGGTGTCACTCCTGTTAGTTCATTGATAATAAACGACACTAAACCAATTCTTTTTTCATCTGCATTCGCTGTGTAAGCCACATTACACAGAATGTAACGAGTGATTTCTGGTTTAGCTTCTACAAAACGAATTAGACCATTTTGCACTACGAATCTCTCTGAGATTGTCTTTTCAAACCCTGTAGTTTTTAAATAGCCATCAAATTTCACACCCAAGGCACTAATCAGTCCTTTAGTAGCTAATAGGTCTGATAACTTATTTAATACTTCTGAATGATAGGTAACAAAAACACTTTGAGGTACATCAACTTTAGTTGTAAATGTAACTTCTTCGGGGAGTGAAAGAAGGGATGCTATATTTTCAGTTAATAACGCATTTAAAATGTGTTCACTGGCAGGTTCTGCTATTCCGTCATGCAGAGAAACAATTTTTTCTAAGGTCGCAATAATCGGGTCGGAAATCATATCTAATTAAATCAATCTCTCAAGCTTCAAAATCTTCACCAAAAATCTGCTCATCCAGTTCTTGAGTTTGCTGATATTGGTTTTTGGCTTTCAACAAATTATCTGCCAATTGGTCAAAGGCTGTATCTAATTCGGGTTTGACCTGATGTTTAAGCCAGATATCCATGACAATTTCACTAAAGTCAAATTCATCATCCACATTCCCCAAAATTGTTTCAATCTCTCCAACCACCAGTTCAAACATATTAATTTTGTCGTGCAATATCCGCAGAATATATTCTTCGATACTGCCCTTGAGACAAAAGTTAAAAATAAACACATCTTGGGTTTGTCCAATGCGGTGAATACGACCAATGCGCTGTTCTATCTTCATTGGGTTCCAAGGCAGGTCATAATTAACAATCGCATTGGCAAACTGAATGTTACGTCCTTCGCCGCCTGTTTCAGATGCCAGCAGTACAGAAACATTATCTCGAAAGGCGGCGATCGCCTCATCTTTCTGTTTAAGGGACATCCCACCCTGAAATTCCGCAAAGGGGATATTTGCGGCTTCCAAAGTTTTAGCCAAATAAGTGCTAGTTGCTTTATGGGTTGTGAAAACCAAGGTTTTCTGGCGAGATTTTGACAGCATCTCTACCAAGGCTTTTGCTTTCTCGACCTGCTTTACTTGGGCAGCTCGTCTTGCTAAAGACTTGAGTTCTTCATCGGGTAAGCGAAGAGTCAGTTGCTTGAGGGAGTCAGCCAAAGCACCGGGAGATGAACCAGCACGCATCAGCAAATTGGTACGGGAGAGTCTATCTAGCTTGGACTCTTCTTTCCGCAAATACTCACTCAAGTCCTGGTAAAGTTTCTCCTCACCTGCGGCTGGGGTAACGGTAATCGTAGTGGCGAAGCGTTTGGGCAGCTTGACATCTACTAAGGCGCGGGTATTTCGTACCATGACTTCCCGCATCAGAGAGCGTAACTTTTCTGGATTTTTAGGGACTCGTCCATTTCTGGAATCGACATATTCTTTTTTAAAAGCAGCTTCTGTTTGTAATAGTCCCGGTTTGAGGAGAGTTAGCAGATTAAACAATTCCACAAGGGAGTTCTGCACAGGCGTAGCAGTAAGCATGAGGATAAACCGCTTATTCAGGGCATTGACCAGTTTCCAGTTGAGGGTAGTGCGATTTTTCAGGTGGTGGGCTTCATCGACAACAACCAAGTCCCAAGTGCGACTGGTGACGTGGGGATAATGTTTAGCAGACTTAGCCGTGTTTAATGAGGCGATAATTCGCGGATTATCTGCCCAAAAAGATTCTATTGGTTGTTGGGGGTCACGGTTATCTGTGGTGATAGTGGCGATATTAAATTTGTCACTTAACTCTGATTGCCACTGGGAAACTAGGGATGCGGGAGTTAACACTAGGAGGGACTGTACCATACCCCTGGCTAAGTATTCGGCTATGATGAGTCCCGCTTCAATGGTTTTGCCCAATCCAACTTCATCCGCAAGTAATGCCCGTCCTCCTAGTTGTCTAAGGACTTTTCGGGCTGTTTCAATCTGATACCAGTATTTATCAATAGCAGTGAGGGTGGGCAGGCAAATTAGCTGATCGTAATCTGCCATTACCGAGAGGTTGAACAGGTCAAGACGCGCCTCGTAAAAGTTAATTGGGTCATATTTACCGACTTGAAGGGCTTCTAAGGCAGTTGAAGAATTAAATTTGAATGTATAGTTTTTCTCCATAATGCGCCCTTGCTAGCTACTTTTGACCACTTCCAGCACATCTAAAAGATACCATTATTATCCAGGGTGCTAAAAGGCACTCACCTTTAAACTTCAGAGAGAGTGGAAGCTGCATACCTTTAGGGCGCTTGTTTTTTACTCAAAAAGTTTAAGTATCGCTACTATTTCACAGATTTATTTATCGACAATTTCGCTAGTTATTGTTTGCAAAATATCGTTGACATCTTGTGAAGTCTTAGAACTAATTCCGATGGACTCTAGATTTTCAATAGCTGTCTGATATTCTTCTGGAGATTGGTACTGTTCCTCAAAATAATGTTCATCTTTATACCCATAAATAATAAGATTTGAACCTATTTTCTGAAAAAATTGCTCAGATGGTATCAAGAGTTTTCTACTCTGAAAAGAGCCTTCAAGATAACCATAAAAGTAGCTGATAAAATAGTTGATTTCTTGACGAGAAAATTCTATTTCAAAAGGTTCACGCAGTATTTGATGATCGTAACCTTCTACATCGCTCTCTAAAACTCTGTAGAAGCTGAAGTAGAGTGTACCGCGATTATCATAGATATCTATCAAATAGAAAAATTTCCCTTGTACTTTTTCTAAAATCATTAATACGGGAAAAGAAAAAGAACCTTTCCAATCATCAATCCAATCACTACTTTCGCCAAACAAGTCTGTTAAAGCCACCAAAATTTCAGCTAAATTGAGTTTATTTTTGTTCTCACGTTCTGAAAGATAAAAGTGCATATAAAACATATGATCATCTCTAATAGGAAGGCTCTTTTGCCTAAGCCTCCTAAATTCAGCATCATCCAAACGCCAAAGTTCGTATTTAATATCTTTCCGTTTGAGTTCAACTTTCTTACGCTCTTTAATTTGCTTAACTACTTGTCTCATATGTTTGAATTGAATTCATAACGATACCTAGTATTAATGTACTATATTAGTAAGTTAGCAAATAAAAAGCCATGAGATACTACACTGGTAAAGTTTGCCAGGAGGTCGCTACTGTTGCTGTATGGGTTGATGGCTGGTGATTTCTCGGTACGTGCAAGCTGCTGAACATATGGCAACACGTCTTCAAGATGCTGCACAATAAAACATTGTTAATTCAAAGGCATAGGAATAGTTGACTTGACTGACTCGCGCTCGTGTAATTGATTAAACCAATTTCCTAAGTTAGGATACTGCAAAACCCAATCTTCATTTAAGCGAAAGTTATAGTAACCCACGGAACATAATGCTGCTACATCCGCTGCTGTCCATGTATCATTACCTAATAAGTATTGAGACTGGGCTAATTGTTGCTCGAAAATTGCTAAAAGGCGATTAATTGACGTTTCTAATTTTGTCCGATAACGAGTCGGGGCTAAATCATTGGTCAAATTTAGTACCCATAAGTTGATAATATTATCACCTAAATTATCTGCTAATTCTTCCCATTTTCGACACTCAAGCCGTTTTCGAGGATTACTTGGGTAAAAACTAGGTTGTGGATAGGTTTCATCCAAATACTCTGCAATTAATGTAGAATCCCAAATAACTGTACCATCTTCTTCCACAAACACCGGTACTTTACCAATAGGAGAAATTTTTAGAAATTCAGGAGGTTTATTTAAAAGATTAACTTCTTTGAGTTCGCAATCTAAAATTTTCTCTGTTAACAATATGCGAATTTTTCGAGAAAAGTTTGATTGTTGATGATAATACAATATTCTATTCATAGATATTTCCATCTTAAGCTCTGTTATAGAGAGAGTCTCCAATAAGAAAATTACTTTTATTTCACATCTAAACGTCCGGCGGGACAATCAACTACTAGGTAATTATAGTCCTTGGGTTGCTTAGAGATTTCTTGAAATAGTTCGTCTTTGTGATGAATCACTTTGAAATACTCAAAAAGGCAATCTCTGAAAAGTTTAGCTTTCTTTAATGCAGTCATACAATTGGATTAACGCTATCTCTCCCCAGGTTGCTTCGCTGAACCTGGAGTATCTCGCGGAAAACAAGATGACAAAGATCACAGCAATCACAGAAGCGATTACCAGTTTGAGTGAAGCAGAAAACCGCTTTGGTTTAGTTCGCATTGAATCAGAACAATTTTTTCCTGAGTGGTCTAGCGAATTGCCCGAAATTACGGAAGCAGAAAAAACCGCCTTGGATGTACTACGGCGTAGATATCTTTACCACCGTGGCGAGGGTGATTTGTTAGAAGGAACAGTCATGTTGCTTGTGGTGTCGCCATTATTAGCACTGTCTGGATTTTACGACCCTCCTTTCAGGATTAAAGCAGAATCATCTGTGGATTTGGTACTGGATGATGACGAGGAAGTGCTGCGTGGTCGAATTGATGTTTTGGTGCTACAAAATCGGTTATGGGTGTTGGTGTTAGAGTCCAAAAAAACCACGCTTTCGATTTGGTCGGCTGTACCGCAAGCTCTAGCTTATTTGATGGCTAACCCTCAACCCGATAAACCTGTGTTTGGTATGGTAACAAATGGGGACGATGTTTTATTTATCAAAGTGAAGCGAGAAGCCGACAGACAACAATATGACTTGTCACGGGTCTTTGCTCTGTTTACATCTGCCAAAGAACTGTACAACATTTTGCAAATTCTTAAGCGTATTGGTCAGGTAATCTGTGATCTCTCATAGTCTGCCGCAAGTTTCGGTTTCACCATGTAGCCGAATGTGTTCAACCAACCGCTTGGTTTCACCGCCTGCTAATTCTAGTTCCCTGAGATTGCCCACCAAAACAAATAATTCCTTTGCTCTACTAACGGCTGTATTTAGTAAATTGGGTTTGCGGTTGAGAAACCAAAAACTATGCTCTTGGTGACACTGGTAAGGAGAAAAGATAATAGCTGCTTTTTCTCCACCCTGGAAGGTGTGAACTGTGCCAATATCATCCCAAGAAAAGTTTCGCCACCGATTAGATAGCCGATACCTCAGCGCGTTAGCTTGCTGCAAAAACGGCGACATTACACCAATTGTCTTTGAGTTGTCATCCGAGCCAATAGAATAGCCATGCTTAAGCAAGGACGTTATAACAGTTTCTACAGCATTGATTTCTTCTGGATTGGTGTTATGGGTGTGGCTTCCCTCGACGTGGTATGCCAGTAGATGTGGTTCTGTTGCAGTCTGGCGATTATCTGAAAGGATTTGCAGACCACCAGGATAGTTAGGGCTGCAAAACTGAATAATATCTGGGGTGCAACGGTAATGATTTCTGAGAATAATGCCATTGCCTAAGTCTCCTTCTGTACCACTAACACCAGCAGCACGATGATAAGCAGTAGCTGTGTATTTGGCAGTGGGGGCATAGCGATAGTAGTCTTCATTCCCCATGCCTACATCTAGAAAGGCAGTTCTCAGATATTGTTTAATGGTATCGTCGCAAAGGTTAACTATTGGCTCAATTTGTTGGGGGTCGCCAGCTACTACTGCTTTTTGCGATCGCACTAGCAAAGGAAATAATTGATGTACAAGAGTTGTCCCAGCTTCATCCACCAGTGTCAGCTTTACGATATTGGAATGAAGAATTGGCAGCATATTACGTATTGATTGCAGGCTGGAGCTAATCACAGGGAAAATCAAACTCAAGTCACGGTAGATGGCATCACTCTCAGTTTCCAGTTTGAGCAGAGCCTGTCCATCGCCCATCAATACGCTGCCATAAGTTTCTAATGCTCTCATCACGCTATCCTTGCGCCGGAGAGTTTCTTGCAACAGAAACGCCCAGGCGCGTTGAAAAAGTTCTAGCTGCAATAAGTGGTGGTCACGGTAAAAACGATTGTAGAAATCCCCTTGTGGGTAACTATCAAGTTGTGTTTGGATTTGTTGATGTTCTGCTTGTTTTAACTCTAGTTCCTTATTTAAAACCGTTATTTGGCTTTGAATTTCAGTTACTTCTCGGTTAAGACTTTGCCATTGCTTTTTGAACTCCAGTTTTTGGTTAACAGAGGTCAATGCTGTGATTAAACTGGAGCGGTCAAGGGGCATTTGAAAGGGATGGGCTGTAGCCAAGGTATTTAAAACAGCAGCGTTAATTCGATTTGCCAGACGTTTGAAAATTAGCTTATCGGTAGTTACACTCAGCCAGTCCAAGGCGCGTTTTGTAATGGAGTCGGACTCTTTTGGTAGTTCGCGTTCTGCCAGGGATAAAGCTTCTTTTATTTGCTGGTAGGCATCAATGGGAAAATTTGCATAATCTGCCAAACTTGATAGCTGTTCAGTTAGGGTTTGTAACTGGGAAGACTTAGCAGCAATCTCGTTATTGAGAGATTGGATTTCTACATCCAATTGCGATTGCCGTTCGACATCGGTAACTTGTTGGTTGGCATCAAAGTAGTTTTGCTCTATTAGTCGCTGAATTTCGCTTTCTGTTTGCAGTAGTTCCAGTTTGGTTTGTTGCCAAGCAGATTGATCAAATTCAGCATGACGCAACCAATCTTGGGTTGATTGCAGTTTGGGTAGGGTTTCCTTACGGATATTAGTTTGGTTGCCGCCTGGAAGATAAAACTGTTGAGCAGGAGAATTGATAGTCAGGCGTTGTTGGAATTTTTTAATGGTGCTGTTATTAGTGGCAACAAAGAATATTAAATTATTTGCATCATCTTCACCGTGAACAAGTCGTAAAGCCCGATTGACTACTTGCTGTGCTATGAGGTGCAGAAACACTTCTGTTTTTCCAGTCCCCGGTGGGCCACAAACAGCAGTTAGTAAATTCTCCTGGGCGTGTTTGAGGACGGACGCTTGAAATTCATCAGGCGGATGAGAAGGGAAAGCTCCCCAAAACATCACTTCATGTGTGGGTGATTGTGGCTGACCCCAGAGGTACTGCATCGCTGGGTGAGTTCCCGTTAGCCATTCACTCAAAGCGCCAGGGGGGTGAAGTTGCTTGAGTATTTCTTGCAGGTCAAGCTTCAGCAGAGCGTTATAGGGCGTAAAATCGCAACGCAGCAAGTAAGGTTGCCGACAAGTTTTATATTTTCCATCGGGTAAGTCTACCAGTTCAAGAAAGTCTCGAAGCGTTGGGAAGCTCCCTTTAAATGTGTCTTCTAGAAATTTCAAAATTCCTGACGAAACAATCAGGGATTCAGCTTGCTCTTCTTCTAGAGAGTACAGCCGCATTAAATTAACGACAACTGGCTGAAACTCGTATTCGGTCAAGTCCCAGCCTGTTTTGCGGTAATTACCTTTAAGAATGGGTGAAATATCAATGGTGAATAGAGGCAGGTATTTCAGCTTTTGCTCTTTTCCCTTGCCTTGGATTATATAGATTTGTGGGAAAGCAACAGCCATCTGAACATCATTTTTGTTACCTCTTTTAGCTGCTTGTTGCTGTTGCTGGAATCTTGTAAAGACTTCGCTATCTAAGAGTAACTTGTTATTAACAAGCTGCACTCCCTTATCTACTACCTTTGAATAAATATCTGAAGAACGCTCGACCTCTGCTTGAGTCAGTTCTTCTAACCTGATGTAGCTTAACCAAGCTTGTACTATCTGGATAAGTTTTTCTGACTCTAGCATGGGAACTTAAACATTGAAAGGCACTGAAGCTTAGTATAAAAAATATTTTAGCCTTCTGCTTTCTTCGTCATAGTTCGAGTATGTAAAGTTACTCAACATTTGTCAGTGCCTCTAGTTGTGTAAGTAATTTTTCTATTTGCTTACGCTTCTTCGGGTCTGACCAAATACTCGACTTTCTAAGCTTGGTGGTTGCAGCAGTAAAGCGCTCTTTGTAATCATTAGACTCGGTGTTGGGGGTAGAGGCTGGGCTTTTCTTTTCACTGACACGTTGTTTGATTTCGCTTAAAGACCAGTTGTTAGCAATAGCTTGGTCTAAAAAGTCAACACGCTCTGAAGTATCCTTAATCTGAGCGATGGCTTTGGCTTTGGTGTACTCTAGTGAACCTTGTCTTAGTGCATCAAGGATATCTTCTGGGAGGTTAAGCAAAGGTAGGCGGTTATTAGCAAATGATTCCCAAGTCATTAAACCTAAGCCTTCAAATACTTCCTCAACAATTTTGAGGTCTAGATTTACTGGATTGACTGGGTTTGAGCCTTGCTGTTCATTGCTTTCATCTTTTCCAATAACGTTATTGGAATTTGACGCTGCATCCAATTCTTGTTTGACAAGAACATTATTGTCAGCATCTAATTTCTCGTTTTCATCTTTGACAACATCATCCTGATCAGCATCATCTGAGGCTGATTTTTGATTTCCAATAACGTTATTGGAAGATAAAGCTGCTTCTTTGCGTTCGTGTTGCAAACGTCGCAATAATGGCGGTATCTCTTCAACGGTGCGACCTAGTCTGAGAGCTAGCAGTTGCAGAATACCTTCGGTTTCTTCGACTGGATTAAGGTCTTCGCGAAGTAAGTTTTCTATCAGTGCCAGTTGAAAAGCTGCTTTATCGTCTAATTCTCTGATGACAACGGGAACTTCTTTTAAACCAATTTCTTGGGCTGCACGGTAGCGACGTTCTCCTGCTACTAGTTCGTGTTTTTCTGCATCAAGGGGGCGTACTAAAAGCGGTTGCAGGATGCCATGCTGTTTTATGGATTCGGTTAACTGCTTTAATGCTTCCGGGTCAAAGTAACGGCGTGGTTGTGTCGGTGGCAGAATAATCTGCTCTAATGGCATAGATTGGGGAGAACCAGCATTCAGTACGCCTGTAGTGTCCCAAGGGACTTCTATTTTGCTTTTGAGAGGTTGACTGGCTTTGGTGCGTCTCATTTTAATGCTTCCAAACTTACGGCTATTTTTTTCAAGATGGCAATAGATGGGTGCTTGGGGTCGTAAACCGCCAGGGGCATTCGTTCTTCTGAAGCATCAACAAAAGCAGTAGAGCGAGGAATGGGTGGGAATATTGTTCCAGCGTTCGCTAGTTGTTCGGTGATAGCTGCTAAGGTACGAGTGTCCTGAGAATTACGGGCATCGTATTTTGTAGGTACAAACCCGGCTAGAAGTAGTTTACGGTTGGGTTTATTGCGGACGGTAGCAACAGTTTTTAATAGTTCGCCTGTACCTTCAAAAGCTTTGAAATGGGTTTCTAGAGGCACAAGAACATGAGTGGCAGCTACAAGGGAGATGTAAGAGAGTAGCCCTAAGCTGGGAGGGCAATCTATTAATATGAAATCGTAATTGTCTTCAATTGGCTCAATGGCTTCTCTCAGGCGGAAGTCGCGCATGGAAGCATTCACCAATTGCATTTCTGCCGTACTCAGAGAGATATTGGCAGGGGCTAAATCCATACCATGAATTCCCTCATGAATTGGCAGGGGTTGTTCATCCACAATAGCACTGTGGACAGTCTGCTCTAATTCTCTCGGAACCAAGCCCATAAAAATCGTTAAGCTGGCTTGCGGGTCTATATCGATGAGCAAGACGCGATGCCCCAATTGTGCTATTTGGTAGCCCAGGTTTTGGGTAAGGGTGGTTTTGGCAACACCTCCCGCCTGATTAAAAACTGCGATGATTCGGCTCATCAGAAAAATGGGTAGAAACCCCGTCCTATAAGGACGGCTTTACAAGCCCCTTACGGGGACTGGTTTTTAAATGGCGATAAGCCCAGGAAACCAGCAAAACCCGTTTAAGTCCCTTCCCGCAACACAGATAAGATGTCCTGTCTAACAGCACCTAACCAATTAGGCTTGCAGATAGTCCAGACTAGGGAAGTATCTGGAAGTGCGTACCAACCTGCGTCTCAATGCGGTATTCACCTCTTGCGTTGCCTAAATTGGTTTAGACAATCCTCACCCTTGAAGGGTGAGGTTGGTGAAAAGTGAGTTTGTTTACCTGCACCATTACAACTTAAGATAACGGTGATATGTCAATAGGCAATGTTTATTTTTGTTCGTGGCTGCTATTTTATTTAAAAATGGATCACATAGGTTATAGCAGATCAAATTAGACAAGAACGCTGGCATCAAGGAGGATGGTGTTTGATGATTTCGTTCCCTAAAGTCGATAAACTTCCAGAGCTAACCTTGAGCGAAATCCAGCAATATTTAGAAAGTGGGCTTTTCCGGGGAATTGGGAAAAAAACTGCCCAAACTCTTGTAGAACACTTTGGCTATGACACTTTATTGGTAATAGATACCGCGCCAGAAAAGCTTCTTGCAGTTCCTCAACTTGGGAAATCTCGAATCGATAAAATTACCAAAGCTTGGTCAGAGAGTAAAGCCAATCCGATAAGAGGAGCTATTGCCCAACTTTTGGCTGTGAGAACATCATTGAGGTTAACTTTAAAGATTTGTGACTATTACGGACACCAAACCTCATCGGTACTCAAAAGCGACCCTTACAAATTAATTGATGACATTGAGGGCATCGGTTTTAAAACTGCTGATGAATTGGCGATATCTTTGGGCATCCCCCTTTCAAGTGAAACTCGTTACTCTAAAGGTCTACTCCATGTCTTGAAAGAAGCATTGAGTGAAGGCAATTGTTTTCTGCCTGAATCCCATTTGCTGGCGCGTGCGGTGTCTTTACTCCAGCGTCAAGAGCATACACCCGATTATAAATCTTTGAGTAATATTCTTGGTCAGTTAGTTGAGAACCAAACTTTAGTTTATGGCGAGGTTGCCAATAGTGTTTATCAAAGAGCCGCCTACCGCGCTGAACTGTCTGTAGCGTTAAAAATTCAAACTTTAGTTAACCGACCAACTTACTCAACAGAACATCTAGAACACTGGTTAGCTAATTTTGAAGCGCCTGAATATAAGGAACTCTCACGCTTGAGTGATGAACAGATCAGTGCCTTATTCATGGCAGTTAAACATCCTATTAGTATAATTACAGGCGGCCCAGGGCGCGGTAAAACCCATGTGCTAAAAACTTTGGTGCAATGGTTGGCATCCATTGGGGCAACTATAGCTCTTGCAGCCCCGACCGGAAAGGCAGCAAACCGGATGAAAGACGCAACTGGAATGGAAGCAAGTACCATTCACCGTTTACTACAATGGCAGGGACTAGGGCACGCTTTTCACTATAACGAGAATAATCTTTTAGATATTGATTGGTTAATTGTTGATGAATTTTCAATGGTGGACATATTTTTGTTCAATTCCCTATTGAAAGCTTTACCCGCAAAAACCAAAATTCTGTTAGTAGGAGACTCTGATCAATTACCCAGTGTCGGGGCAGGAATGGTGCTGCGAGACTTGCTGAATTCTGAAATAGTACCGACAACGAGATTGCAAACAATTTTTCGACAGCGAGACAAAAGCCCAATT
>NZ_CAWPNJ010000059.1:0-51489 GCF_963889195.1 Calothrix sp. FACHB-168 | reverse complement strand
GCTCCAGCAAAAAGTGGAATACCCGCACCCATCAAAAATGGGTTTACTTTAAGAATGAGTCGGTCAATTAACTGATTAGTAAACAGTGTTGTGGCTAAATTTTTTACAGATTATATCTGTTCCCGCACAATGGGGACATACACTATTAGATAAATTCCGCTATTTACAATCTTGTATGTGTCAGAAAATCAGTTATGTTCATTGGTTTGAGGAGATGATGTCATGTTGACTATTTTAGGCTTTTTAAACTTAGTGTCACTAAATATGTAAAGTTTTGTATCAGCATTCAACATTTCTGGTAAAAAAGCGCACTGGGTCTGGTTCGAGCAGGAGCATTACCCCGTTTGTCCATCCTTCTAGAAGCAACTTTTTTTCGAGATAGCGGATACCGACACCAAGGTCAGCCACTACGTATTTATTACCTCGCTTACCGTATAAAAATACCCAATGATAACCTTTTCAGTGGATGATAGCTGGTAGGGGGATAATTTTTTCGTTGAAGTTTTCTAGAGGTACTTTCACGGCTCTTGCATTGAAACCAAGGCTCGCTGCACCTTGTTTTAAGCCTAAGAGAGTGCTTCCTTGCTGTCCTGTACCTACTGCTTCCCGACAGCGACTAATACTAAAGGTTTTGCCATAATGTTGAGCTATCGAAGCTAGGCTAGCAGCACCACAGTCTTCTTCACTATGCTGTTGAATCAGGTGGAATTTCATTGTCTTTTACTTGGTAGCGATCGCCTATTCTAAAGTAGAAAACATTCTCCAGCGCTATCGTGTCAAAAATTTTTTCTCAACCATGATTACAGAACAGATCACTAAAAAAACTCGTCATCTTGGACGGGGACGACCATCAAAAAACTCGACCACTGAGGAATTGACAGATATTTGTCTTCAACTTCATATCCAGAAGATAGATACTGCGATTCAGTCGGCAGAAGCTTTGGCAGGGTGGCGATTGTATGTCACTAATGCCGAGTCAGCAAAGTCTCCCTCCTGAAAAACCTCATTGCGGTTGTCTGGTTTGCGGCAAGGATCTGGGTCTATTTTCGTAGGCAATTGCATATAAATGTATTCGCATTTCACCGCCGACAACTGAGTATCTGTGGAAATACTCCAGTCTTGAATGATTGCTCCAGTTAAACAGGCATGTGAACATGAATGGTGCATTTGGTCAAAGTATCTTAATCGTTGAATCAACTGGTATTTTATCTGTTGGCGGTGCCTCCGGTAAGTTTTCGCCAATTTGTTTTACCCAGTTAATTATCGTTGTGTGATAGCGAAGCGTTAGCGAGTCCGCGAGCGTCTGAACTCCTGTTTGACGTTCAATCGCTCTAAAACCTGCACCATTAACGTATGCTTTTAAGCATTCTATTTTTTTCTCATTTGAGTATCCTTTTGGTGGGCTGTAGACATCAATAAATTGGCGTTAGCGGAGCGGGGCGGAACGCACGTCGCATGATACGCAAATGTGATTTTGTTTACCTCGCCGCCACCCATTTTTCCTAATTTCAGTAGAGCCGCAGTATGGACAATTCACAGTAGAGCACCTCAATTCATCCCTCTATTATGCAACGCCAAAAATTCCTTTAAGTCACACACAATATTTTTCGGCTAGTCGTTTGAGTTCGGTTTCGGTTTTCCATTCTTCCCAGGCTGCACCATCAGTTCTGAGTACGAAGAAGTCTGGGGTATGGTAGTGACCTATTTTTCGCCCTGTTTTGTTTTGGTACTGGATTTTGAAGGGGGGTGGCTGGTTTGTGGACTTTTAGAGAAAGCTAGAGAAAATCAAAGATAAATGCAGGTAAGGGTTGACCAAAACAATTTTAGATTCTGATACAAAATTCAAAATCGAAAATCCAAAATCGATTGACCCTTACCCAGTTTTGATGACAAGAATTAAACACTTCTAATTTCTACAAGTTCCTCGGATAAGCGTTGAGCATTCCCGAGAATTCTCTCTGTTTCAGCGCGAATTTGAGCGAATTCTTGACATTGGGATTCAGTTAAAACTTCGTTACGCTCTCGCTGACCCCGTAGTTCTGCTAATGTATTTTGGGTATTATCTAGTAGAGAATCTACTTCTTGACGCACTTTTTGTTTGAGGGCATCAAAAGTATCATAAATATGATTGTTTACTGTTTGTTCAAGATGCTTATCTTGTAATTGCTTAGTAATTTCTTCCAGCACTTTTTGTTTGAAATTTTCTTTAAAGGTTTCCACGCGATCGCCACCACCAACAACCTTCGCTAACCATCCACCAGTAAAGGTAGAGACAAGTATTGCAGCAATCAGAACAGGCCAAGTTAATGGTAATCCAATCAAGCCAATTAATGCTCCAGCTCCAAATAAAGTACCCAAACTACCACCAGCACCGATCAAAGCACCTTTAGCTCCGGCTTCACGGTATCCTGTATATACACCACCGAGTCCAGTAAAAACAGCGATCGCCGCCGCCGCCGCATGGGCCCCAGCACCTCGCTTGCGGGTTGCATCAGCTTCAATTTGAACAAATTGCATTTCAATGTTATTTAGAGCCTGATCTACTGCTTCGACAAACTCGCTAAGTCGTTCTACCTCTTTTGCTAAACCCTGTTGAATTTCTAGCTGAATTTTTTCCGATAACTTTTGTCCGGCTTTTTGCACACTCTTAGAAACTTCTTTGCCTAAATTCTCTGTTAGCTTCTTGATATTTTTCAAACCTTTTGAATCAATATTTGCTTGATCAATTGCTTTGGTAGCTGCTTGCTTAAGTTCATCAGGTAGTTGATTAATTAGCGGTCGCACTCGATATTTAACATCTTCTGCTGAACGGTCAATTAATTTCATCTCTTCTGTCTGTTTGTTGCGGATAGCTTCAATTTCTGCAACACTATTATCGTAGGCTACCTGAAATTCTTCTTGCTTCATTTGTAGTGAGGATTCTTGAATATCAAGAGTTTTAAGAATTTCTGTTGAGGAAGCGATCGCACGGTTCGCAGGTACCTGTAAAAGAATTACTCCCCGCTCTTGGGTCAAAAATTTCTCTAATGCTGTTTCAAAATTTTTAAAGCCACTTTGAGTCAATAAAGCATCATCACCTTTTTGTTTAGCTTCCAAAGCTTGTTTGATATACAGACCAAATACTTTTGGTTCGCCAATTTTCTGCTTGATATTTTTATACTCTTCAGAATCTTTACCATAGTCTTCTTCTATTCTAGAAAATACATACTTTTGAATCCGACTTTTGACGCTTGCTAATACGCGCTCGGCTTGTTCGGGTGTGTAATTATCCCAAATATTGACAACAAATATAACTCGACCTAAATCGTTGGTGAGCAGCTTATTTTCTAGTAAATCACGCTCAAATTCGGAAAAAGGCGATTGAGCTAAAATCACCATAATAGCTGCATCTACTTCGGGTAAGACCGATAGAGTAACTTCAGTCATGTTATGGTCATCGTTTAACCCTGGGGTATCGATAACTTCGATGCCATTTTGACAGTATGGGATGGGATATTCGACGATCGCTTCTTTAATTGATTCGGCTTTGAGTTCAGATTCAGGAGTTAGTTTAGTGACATAGTCAGTTAACCGATCTATGGGAATTTTCTCCGTTTTCTCGTCTTTAAAAACGATTTCTACAGACGGTGTGATTCCGTAGGTAACGCGATTTAAGGTTGCAGAGCAAGGTAGAATATCAGAAGGCAAAATATCTTTACCCAACAATGCATTAATAAAGGTACTTTTACCGCGTTTAAATTCACCAACAATCGCTACAGAAAAAGTTCTTTCTGCTATCCGCTTTAATACTTCATCGATTAATTCAACTGATTTAGTTAGCTTGAGCTTTGCAGAAAATTCCTGTAACTTTCTCAAATCATTAATTAACGTCTGCTCGATTTTTTTGTGTTCGATTACGGAACCAATCTGAAAATGTTGTTCGGATGTAGCTGTCATAATTAAGTAGTCCTAAAATAAAATTTGTTTAATTGATATGAGGTTCGTGTAGGCTGAGATTTTTCTCATACTCACCCAGAATCCCAAAATAGTGTTCTCATATTTTCCTCGTGATGATAACTGGATTTATGCACTGATTTGGCTTAGTTGTTGAGAAAAATGTTGCATCTCACTGATGATTTTGGTGATTTCTACTTGGATTTTGCTAAAATACTGTTGTTTTGTCTGATTAATGACTTCTTGTTTACCACAGTATTCTGCTAGTTGATTTTGCATATCGTTTAGCATTGAATTAACTTCTGCTACTAATAGATTTTCTAGTTTTTCTATTGGTGAAAAAACTTCAGATATATATCTTGAAACTTGTTGATTGAGATTCATCGTTTTTAATTGATTTTCAATCACAGCCATAACTTGGATTGGATAGTTTTCTTTAAATTTATTAGCTCGCTGATTTCCACCAGCAGCAGCACCAATTGCAGCACCAATTCCACCTCCTATAGGCCCGAGAATAAAAAAGCCGATCGCAGCACCAGCTGCGGTTCCTACACCACTTGTTTCTTGGGTAAAACAGAAGATTTCAGAATTACCGGGAAAAGAAACTGATAAGGATTTTAATTGACTCAATTTATGATTATATTGATTGAATAAGCTAATAATTTCTAAGATTTTATGATTATCTAGTTCTAAATCATTGATAAATTGCTCGCAGAGTTGAATAAACTTTTTCAATTCTATCAAACATAAGCTTGAAGAATTTATAATTTCCGATTGAATTTGTTTAACGACATCGTTAGTAGCTTTTTGTACGGCTGTTAAGATTAATTTGGCAATATCGCTTTGTTTATCAATTGTAAATTCTGTGGAACTAATCGTACTTTTAGCAGATGCTTTCAATTGAGTTTGGAGAAGAGAATCAGAGAAATTTGCTTGTTTTTTTATATTAGATAATGTATGATTAAATGATGTCATTAACTCAGCTTTTTGCCTACGAAGTTCGTTGACGCGATGGTTAATAGTTTCTTTGGCTTTATTTAACTGAGATATTTCTACTGCAAGTTCTGATTCTTGATGCTTTACATGAGAAAGAATTTCTGTTGCATAAGTAGTAGTGCGATCGCAAGTTGTTTGTAGCTGAATCAAACCCCGCTCTTGGTTGATAACCGTCCTCAGCGCACATTCAAAATTGACAAACCAACTTTGAGCAAGTAAAGGTATGTTGCGGGTTGCTTTGGCTTCTAATGCTTGGAATGCGGAAATTCCATGAATTTGGATTTTACCAAGCTTATCCAAAATTTCCTGAGGGTGGGGTTGTTGTTCAGCCCATGCTTGGATAGATTGCTCAATGCGATCGCTAATTAGTTTAATGATTTTTTCTATGTCTGCGGGATTGAGTAAATCAATAAAATTAACCACAAATAAAATTTTGGTGATCCCATTTGCTAGTAGCTTTGTAGTTAAAAATTCTCCCTCAGTAATTCCAAATGGGGAGATAGCAGAAATTAACATGATTGCTACATCACAATGTTCGATAAATTCTGAAGTAATCGCGGTCATTTCTCCATCATCGTTTAATCCTGGTGTGTCAATAATTTCTAATTGATTCTGATAGTAAGGTATCGGGTAGTAAATTATCGATTCTTGGAGACTTTCTGCTCTTTTTTCAGCATCTGATGTTAGTTTAGTGACGAAATCTGCTAACTGTTCGAGAGAAATATTTTGCTTGCTACCATTTTTGAAACAAATTGTTGCACCCGGAGTTGCTCGATGGACAATTCTGCTGATAGTAGCAGTTGTCGCGAGAATATCCGTAGGTAAGATATGCTGACCAATAAAAGCATTGATAAAAGTACTTTTACCACAGTTGAAGTTACCAAATACCCCGATAGTAAACGAATTAGTTTCTAAATGTTCGAGAGTATCATCGATTTTAACTCTTAAGTTTGCAAGATAAAGTTTTTGAGAATAGCTTTGCAACTGCTGAAGATAATTCGTCAGCGTAAATACTGATTTTCTGTAATCTAAAGTTGGAAAATTCATAGTATTTCTCGTCTAAGAAAGCAAGTATACAGTGCAAAAGTAGATTTCATATTTGCAGATTACTTACTGACAAGTACCTATAGCTTTAGGCTCGTAATTGTGCGGTCATTGCAATTACGAGCCTAAAATTATAGATGTTTGCTAATTTCTACTTTTAAAGCTGTAGCTGAGGTAATCATTTCTTGCCAAATCGCCTCATTTTCACCTACGACTAAGCTTTCTGCTGCTATATTTTTTGCTGACTCCCAAGTCGATTGTTGACGTTTGGTATCATCGATTAATTGCTGATATAAATTACTCATACGTTTAGCTACTTGCTCGCAATGTTCTGCAAAGGCTCGGTCAATAATTTCGGGGAGTTTATCTTTAATTAATTGTCGCTGTTCTTCTAGGGTTTTATTTAAAAAACCTTCGCTTAAAACCGCTATTCCCATGTTAGCCATTACTCCAACAGGCCCACCAAAAATATAACCACCAATCATTGCCATGCTACTACCAATTCTCGCCATTAAGCGATATTGTTGAATGTCAATAATTTCTAGCTGGGGTTGCATATTTTCTGGTTGATAGTTATTATCTATGGGTGATGCTAAAACAATAGCACTTTCACCTTTCCAATTCATTTTAATATCAAAAACTCTACTGACCTCTACTTGCAGCCATTCAAAATCACTGGCGATCGCCTGTAATAAAAATCCTTCTGATTTCTTACCAATAGCAGGTAATTCCCTACGTAATCTAAAGGGTAATTCCTTCTCCCACCAGAATTTAGGATTGGGTGTGCGACTCAATTCAAAACTCAGAATATCGATAAAATCTTCTTTGAAATCAAGAATTTTGTCCTGTAATTTTTGTAAACATTTATTTTTTCGATTGTCAAGTTCTCGACAAATTTTTTGCCAGTTAAATGCGGCTTTTTTGGCTTGTGCTTGCGCTTGCTGCAAAGCTTTTTCTTTTGCAACCGGATCGATCCGCGCAGAGATAATTGCATTTTCGCTAATTTTAATCAAATTACTCAAGCTATCCGCTAGCTGTGCAGCGACTTGTTGACTGCGTAAAGCACGACGAGAACCGGATACCATTGTGGCAATTTGACAGCGTACTGCTTCTAATGTCAAGGCTTCGCTATCGTCGTTAACTGGATGTAAAGGTAAAATTGGGATATTTTCTGAGACTTTCCTCACCCGTTGACAAATATGCTCAAATAGCCTGTTTCTTTCGGAACAGGCTATTGTGTCTAAATGAGATACAACTACTAATATCCGATTAATGTGTCTGCCGATGACTTGCTGTTTGAGAAAAGCAGTTTCTGTCAAACTAAAAGGAGCGATCGCACTTACAACCATCACCACTGCATCGCAACGATCGAGTACGTTAAACACTAACGATGTCCGCACCCCATCTAAATCAGAGGTTCCTGGAGTATCAACTAATTCAATGTCAAGCTTTTGTAACCAAGGTTCATCTAAAGTTAACTGTACTCCGGCGATCGCTTCTTGACTAGCAGCTGTATCTGTAGCTAATAAATCATCCCACGAAGACATATCCAAAGGTCGAACCTGAGTACCCTGACGGGAATGTACTTCCATCCGTTCTGGATTTCCATCAGCAATCGAAGTTAAAACTGCGGTAGTGGGAACAATTCCTACGGGAACGACACATCGATTCAACAAGCGATTAACTAAGGTGCTTTTACCCCGATTAAATTCTCCGACTAATCCAACCCGAAAACCAGGTAAATTCAGCAGTGTTGTTAATTTTTGCATTTCTGCAACTACGGCAGTTAATCCAGATGACTCGGCTAAATGCAAACTTTGATGCAGCCAATGATTCACCTGTGGAGTCAAGTCTGGGGAAGTCAGAATGGGGGAAGAACATGGAACATCATAACGCAACCATGCTTTACTCTCTGGAATTAAAGCCCAATAATAAGGATAAATAGCAGCAGGTAAAAGTGCAGCATAATGTACCGCAAGGGAACTCAAATCGACTTCTCCATAAGATGGAGTTGCCAAAATACGATCTAAAGCCGCATATAGATTATTTTCCTTGCGAGTCCGAGATGCTGGATTTAAAATCAAATTTGCCGCAGTCGGATATAGGGAAATTGCCGAACCACGCAGCGATGCTATATCTTGACGATCGCGCAGATCGATAGTTTGCACTACTTGGCGATCGCACCATGACCATTCTACAGATCCCCAAGGAGCCTTCCATTGTTGAGTATCTCCCTCTGATGCGGGTACAACTAACAAAGAAATTAGCTGCCAATTTCCCTGTTTATTTACGGGTACTGGCGGTAAAGCAATAGTCTCTAAAGTTACCCATTTTCTGAGGCTTGGTGTTTTGTGGATGCTGCGCGGTAAAGCTCCAACTCCCGTCTGTTTATCAGTTTTTACAGAAACTTGTCTAAGTATATCTCTATCTATCGGCATTTTTGCACCTCTTTTTTATACAACTTCCGGACTATCTGCGACTACTAACAAATTCCCATAGTCTTCCCAAGCATTGAGAAAATCTTCTGCATCGACAACTTTCATTTGACCATTAGGAGTCCCGCTATCATTAAGGATGATTCTGACGCTACCATCTGGCTCCGTGTCGATTCCTGTCACCCAAACTGCATGACCTCCATTCGCTTGTTCTAGAGGAGAACCAGTCATCGGGTCTTTGAGGGGGTTCCAAATTTCGTGAGCATCAAGTCCGACAATCACCTTGTCACCCTTTTCTAGAGCATCAGCAATATCTTCTAAGCTGGCGTTATAGCTTTTTTCGCAGGGTACACCATAATGTTCCAAAAACTTACCGATTTGTTCTGGGGTCGTTCCCGTTTCGGGGTCAAACCAGCCATTCGCTTCTGCAACTTGACAAGCTTGTGCTTCGCTAATTTCAATTCCTGTAATCGATTCCAAAACGCTGACTTGAGCCACTACAGCGCAAGAATTACTACCTTGTTGTTTTTGCCAATATTGTGCATCCTCAATCGGATTTCCCCAACCATCGAATTGGGAAGGATGCCAATTATCATCGGATGCTAACCATTCATTGTAGTTTTGTGCATCTGCACTCAGATAATAGTTGTCATCTGCTTGTTTCAAAGTTTTCGGAGGTTCGCGATCGCCCGATGAACTCGGATTTTTATCCCCACCAAAGTTGTCTGTATCCTCTTGTTGTAAGTTATGGTCTAGGTCGAGCCACTCATCCAAAATCGAAAAAATACCGTTAGCAAACATCTTGTTAACCTTTACAAATTTTTATATATCTATAACTCGGCGCTTTTATGGTAAGGTGATATATTTACCAACAAACATATGTGCCAGAAACTTGGTACTTGACTCCTAAATGACCCAGCAGAAAAAAGCCAAAGGGCTGTTCCAAATATTTATCGGGTATGATTTTGTCAAATATGCAGATGCGACCCTAATAAATATTTGAACATAAGTCTGGAAATAATTGTTGCTAAAATGGCGTAAAAGTCCGCAATAAAATCCTTTTGACTTTTGTACGGGCGGGTTTCATCAACATATCTGTTTTCTCTGTGAAAATGTCCCAAAACCAGCCCATACTGACTTTTGACTGCTGCTGCATGAGTACTACTTTATACAGTATTTTTGCCGAAAAAAGATATCTGATTAAATGTCGCACAGGTGTTGTTTTGCTTTGCCTTGGGGATTATTCTGTAAATAGTTACGCACCCAATCACAACCACGGGCTGTTAAGTTTTTTAAATCTAAACTCCATAAAATGGCAATACCGTCGTTACCAGCAGAAGCAATAGTTTTACCATCTGGGCTAAAATCAACGCTATTAATACCTCCTTTGTGTCCTCGCAGGGTTGCGAGTAAACTACCATTGAGACTCCACAATTTAACTGCGCTGTCTTCGCTAGCAGACACGATAAATTGATTATCTGGGCTAAAAGCTACGCTATTTACGATGTCAGTATGTCCTGTTAATGTGTGTAGTAAACTACCATCCAGGCTCCATAATTTAATTGTCTGGTCTTGACTAGCTGAAGCGATGATTTGACCGTCCAAAGACCAAGCAATATTCATGACGCGATCACTATGTCCAGTAATTGTTTGTAATAATTCTCCTTGTAAATTCCACAATTTCACGGTGCGATCGCTACCACCAGAAGCCAGGATTTTGCCGTCGGGAGACCAAGCAACGGCTAATACTTCACGATCGTGAGCAGGAATAGTTGTGACTAAAACTCCGTTCCGTCTCCATATTTTTACTGTACTATCAGCACTTGCTGTAGCAATTAAATCATTATCTGGGCTGAAAAAAATATCAAACACCCTTGCTGTATGTCCATGCAGAGATTGAATTAAGGAACCATCTCGACTCCAGATTTTTACTGTATTATCTTTTGCTGCTGTAGCAATAGTTACGTTATCAGGGCTAAAAGCAGCACTAATATAAGTTTGTTCTTCCCCAAACTCAAGCTGCTGCTGTCCGTCGGGTTGCCAAAGTCGAATTTTACCTTGTTGTTCTGTGGTGATAATCTGCTGTCCGCTAGGGCTAAAGTTGATATCTAATAGAGGTTTACCAACAGCTTGTAAAATTACGGGTACGGCTCCAGTAATGCTCCAGGTTCGTACAGTCCCATCCGTACTTGCAGAAGCAATACTTTGACCGTCCGGGCTGAAGCTAATACTGTTGACGCTGTTAGTATGTCCGGTAAAAGTTTGCTGTAATTTGCCTTTTGTATCCCAAAGTTTGACCGTTCCGTCTTTACTCCCAGAAGCAAGTATATTACCGTTGGGGCTAAATTTGAGGTGATAAATCGTATCGTTATGGGCGATAAAAGTTTTAATCTGTTGATATTGGGGATTATTCAGCGAAGTATTTCTCTGCCAAAGTTTAATCGTTTTATCTTCATCGGCACTAGCGGTAGCAATTAAATTACCATCGGGGCTAAAAGCAACGCTATCTACTTGGTCGGTATGTCCGGTGAGAGTTTGTAACAAAGTTCCATCTAACTTCCACAATTTTGCGGTATTATCCCAACCAGCAGAAGCTATGATATTTCCATCAGGGCTAAAAGTAACGTTGAAAACTGTATCTGTATGCCCAACAAAAGTATGAATTAAAGCGCCATCTAAGTTCCATAATTTTACAGTTTTATCTTCACTGGCAGTCGCAATTTTTTTACCATCTGGTGCCCAAGCAACACCCAAGACGCTGTGATTATGTCCGGTAATTGTTCTAATTAAAGTTCCATTTAGACTCCAGATTTTGACTGTGCGATCAAAACTAGCTGTAGCAATTAGCTGTCCATCAGGACTAAAAGCAACATCAAAAACAGTATCTGTATGTCCTAATAAAGTATTAACTAAAGTTCCATCCTTGCGCCAAATTTTGGCGACTCGATCGAAACCAGCAGAAACAAGATGCTCACCATCAGCAGACCAAGACACACTCATGACGCGATCGCTGTGTGCTTCTAGACGATTGCTTTCTCTAACCTTGTAAAGTGCTTGCTGGAGTACAGTTGCAACTTGGATACTTGTATCTGGGTTAGCGTTAAATTTTTGGATTAATTTGGCAGCTTTTAAGCTTTCTAATAAAGAGTCGAATTCTTTACCCGCAAGTAATAGATTTTCCGAAAAGGTGTTAATGGCGGTGATTTCGATTAATTGTTTTTGTAATTCGGCTCTTTGCCATTGCCAACAAGCTATCCCTGCTAAACCGATAGCTAAAATTAAACCACTGGTTAATGCCGCAATTCGAGCCTGTCTTTGCTGTTCTTTTTCTTGTTGCTCTGTGTTGCGTTGGTTAATGCTGGTTTGAATAAAATTTTGTTCATCGTAGCTTAATTCTGCCTGTCTGCGTTGTAGCCAATCTTCTGCTTCTACTAGCAAGAAACCTCGTAATAAAGCTTCTTGGTCTTGATTGCTTTTATCCCATTGCACCATCGCCATTCGCAGTCGTTCTTGCCAACTACGAAAATCGCGGTTTTGCTGCATCCAACGCTGTAATTCTCCCCAATTGTTAATTAATGTTTCGTGGGCGATTTCTACAGTTTCGCCACCTTTCCTCTCCCCGGTGACTACTAAACGAGCAGAAGCTAATTGTGCGACTAAATCCCAATTATCCCCGACATCAGCCTTGGTGGCGATTCGTCGGGTATCTTCGGTTCCTTCTCCTGGTTGCACCAATTGGATAAAAATTTGTTCGGCTCGTTTGCGCTCTACTCGATCTAGTTGAGTATAAATTTTTTGAGCGTGGTTTGTTAAAGCTTTTTCAACACCACCAATCTCTTGATAAGCTTCAAGGGATAAAATACCATGTTGCTGTTTTGACCATAACTGAGTCAGAGCAAATTCTAATAGCGGTAATTTACCTGGTTGTTGGTGGATATCGTTGATGATGCACTCTACTAATCCCGATTGCAAACTTACCCCCCGTTTTTGTGCGGGAAGCGCGATCGCTGCTTGCAATTCTTGGCGATTCATGGGAATTATCAGTTCTGGGGGATACTGCTGTAATGCTTTGGCGAGAGGTTCGTATTCTAAAACTCTACCGCAAAAATCCGCCCGTAAGGTCAATACTAAAGTCAATCCCGGTACGCTATTGACTGCTGTGAGTAAAGTATCTAAAAATAATAACCGTTCTGCTTCAGAAACTAAGGTGTAAAGTTCTTCAAACTGGTCGGCAACTAATAATAGCCTGTGACCATCAATCGCCTGGGATAATACATCTGGGTACTGTTGTAGTTGTTGTGCGCTCAAAGCCGTTAAATTTACAGATAATAATGCCGTTGCTAAAGCATCAAAAGGACTATTCCCAGGACGAAAACAGGCAATTTTTAGCGGAAATTCTAATGTTATTTGCTCACGCAAGCGAGGGATTAAACCTGCAAATACTGCGCTAGATTTACCGCTTCCACTTGCACCGACTACCGCTACTAACTTTTTATATTTAACTGCTTCTATTAGTTTATTTATCAAAGCTTCTCGTCCGTAAAACACCGATGCATCTTCTGCTTGAAAAGCTGATAAACCTTTGTATGGACAAGGAGGAATACCTCCTAATTTCTGCCAAGATATATTGTCTGCTGCAGGATAGGAACAAATTACAGGTAGCCAACTAGCACAAGGATATTTATCTAGACTGTGGAGTCTTTTTCGTGCTTCCCGCACACACAGATGCAAAGATTTACCTTCTCGAAAAGGTGTCAGAAAGTATTCTAAAAATTTCTGAGCAGCTTCATCTGCAATTCTTTCTTGCATGACGATCGATGCAGGTAAACGTACATCTTCTAGTTGCTTGGCTAAATGCAATCCATCACAAGAATTGAAGATAGCTAGCCGCAAACCGTTGGCGATCGCATTTTTCAAAGCAAATTTTAATTCATTGATGGTCAAACTTTGGCTTTGGTTAAGATAAAATCTTCCTTGCCCATCAATAAAATCACTGGAACTATGCCCAGCAAAAAATAGAATGTCCCAGGTTTGTTGCCAAAGTTCGCTACTTAATTGTTCAACTTGGGGGTTAATTAGGGGTAATATCTCAGCATCGGGTAATTTTTGCTGTAAGAATTCTAAATCTTTCCCTACCTGAATATCTGGACTTTCTCCCAAAATCACCAAAATTTTAACTCGTTGTTGGTGATTTTGTGGTGGTGCTATGATTAACTGCTGATATTCAAGAGGGCTAAAACTAATTTCTGCTTGCCGATAATCCTCGATAATTTTCCATAAATGCCAAGGTAGCTGCCGTAATTGAATATTTTCTGTTTGAATAATTAGACGAATTTCCTCATCAGGATTTATATACTTGAGAAATCCCTCTTTCACAGGGCGAAAAGTTTCAGAATCGAGCCAAATATTCAGACTATTGCCTAAGATTAAAGCTAGTTTGCGACAATCTTGAGTTGTAGAAATATTAGTTACTTGAGCTTTTTTACGTTCTAATCCCCGAAAAGGTAATGCTAGTTGACGATAGGCTAACTGCCAGTTTTTGTAATATTGAATCATCTCTGGCATTGGTGGTAAGCAGCCTTGAATAACCGTTGTGGGACAACTATTATTATTGCCAATTTCGAGAATAACTGAAAATCCCTGTTCAAAGTTGCCTTGGATAAATTTGAGGACAACTAGTTTTATCATGGTGATTTCCTGATAGCATTTTAGATAGTTATTGCCTTTTGTGGGAAGATTGATGTAAGTGATAAATTGCAATTACAAGCTTACTAGCTGACAAATTCTTCGGTATAGCTAACATCTCCTAAAGCTATTTTGGCGAAGAAACTATCACCAGCTTGATATGTAAACTCTAACTGGATACAGTTATCGGCATCTCTGGCTGTTACTTGATCAAATACTTCTTGTGTTGCATCTAGTATAATTAGCTGTAAACCTGGTGGTAAGTGAATCTGATGACCTGTAGGCAAAACTTTGAGTAAAACTGCAACTTTATGATCGTCTTTGGGCATTAAGTAAACTAGCAAAACTAAAGATTTTTCTTCTATTGTTATACCCAAATCAATTTTGCGACATCTACCAATAGCTTTGGGATGATTATGAGTATCAATTTTTCCTAAAGTTAAAGCAACTTGCCAGCGTAAATCATCATCTTGGTTATTGGTTAATAGCTGAGATAATAGCTGAGACAAAGCTGCTATAGCTTGTTGATTGTTGTTACCAATTTCTCCTAAACTTTCAATTGCTTGTTGGCGATGCCATTTGTTTTTACTATTATTCAATATTCCAATTAAAGCCGCGATCGCTTCTAAATTACCCGGTGCAATTGTCCCTAAACATTCAGCTGCTTTCAACCGTTTTTCTTCATCTATTTCTGAATGCAAAAGCTCGATTAAAGCGGGAATTGCTGTTGTATGTTCGCTAATAGTTTTCTCCTGATGATATCCTCCTCTCCATCCGTAAGCCAGATTCGCTTCTTTTGAACCAAGAAGTTCTTCAAAAGTATGCCAAGATTTATCAAACCATCCTTGTAACCAATCGGATAAATTAATTTTTGGATCTGGGGTTGCTTGGATTTGTCGATACAATTGATTTCGGAAATTTGGCTCTACTAATATTCCAGCCCAATCGCCAAAATCGAAATCTAAACGAGGAGAATACCATAAAGGAATATCTATCTTTCTGATTAATTCTCTTGCTTGCTGTGCGGATATTTTTGGTAAACTAATATTAACTTGATTCAGTTTTTTTTCGGGCAAGATAGCTTTTTCAATCAACATTACGTTCAAATCTATAGTTAGTTGATTTCTAGATAGCGAGTAAATACGTGTAATCTTGTTATATTCTGCTTTCTCCTTGATGGTATGGTAATTTGCATATCCTAAAATTCTTAACCAGCGTTCTTCTGGATTTACCTGTATGAGTACGTAATAATCTGCTTCCCATCCTGGAATATCAACCCATTCTTGCTGTATGCAGAATTCTTCGACAATACTGTCTTCAGTAGGAATAACTGTAATGCGATTGTTACCAAGCTGCAAAGAACTACCATTGAGAAATTCCCAAAGGCGATCGCAATCTTTTTCACTAGGTAATAATGAAATTTTTTCTGGTAATTCTAGATATTCTTCCAGCCAACTTCTAAAAGCATTCAGACACAAACGATTAAGAAAAGCATTCCAGCGTGCTGCTTCATAAGCATATCCTGCAACTGAGGATAAAATATCTTGTTCATCTTCTTGAGAAAAAGCTAGCCAATTTTCTTCAGCATCGATGATTGCAAATTTTGGCGATTCTATTTTCATTTTTGATTTCATTGTATTACCTCCATTTTAATTATTTGGTTGACTGACATTAATTTTCAACCAATCTAAAACAAGAACCATAACCTTTTCTGCTGCTATTCCTCCTGTTTGGAGAGTAATATCAAAATTGGCTTGTATTTGCTGAATAATTAGTTGGTGCGAGTTGATAAGATTATTTGCTAATATACTGCTACTTTCCAACTCTGATATTTTTTCTACAAATCGCAGCACATTTTCATTGTTGATTGTTTCATTAAGTTCTCTAGTTTGTTGGTTATTCACCTTTACAGGTGATAAAACCTGCTCAAAAATGGAATTCAACACTTCTAAATAATATTTGTGTAACAAACTACCTACAGCAGGTTTAATCTTCATTTCTTTAAGAAAATTGGTATCGATATGGCTATTTAAAACTATATTATAAGGGTAATTATTGCTTGTCTGTTGTTGCTCTACCCAAATACAGATTTGTTTTAATAGCTTAGGTACAACTCTATCCTCACATCGACAAACTGTCGAGTTAAGTGGTCGATTTTCTCTATCCAACCATGACATTTCTCTAGCAACTTCTACTTGTGTCATTTCCAATCCGTATCTCAAGAATAAAACTTTCTTTTCTTCTAGTTGCAGTTCTTGAAAAATATCTATACTTGATAATTTTGTCATCAAGCGATTAACTAATTGGCGTACTTCTTGTTGCTCTAATGCTTTATCAGGCAGAGTTGAAACATCAACTAAATCTTTTGTATAAGCATTGTCATCTTCATTTAAAACATCAATAGATTCGATTTTAGGAAATAAATATTCTCTAGCTGCGGGGATACAAAAGTCATGTAACCATTTTTGAGCTTGACTAGAGTCAATGGGTGATTGATGACTTAATTTATTGTATCGTTTAGCAATAGCTAGCCAATGCTCTTGATTAGGAGATATTCTGCCGCGAACAGCAGTACAAATTTCGTTAAAGCACTCCCAAACTAGGCAGTATTGACTCAGCAAAGGTTCTGTGTGTCCATCAAAACTTAAAGCATTAATTCGCTGTCTTGGACCCAATTTACGCAATAGACCATAACCACTAATTCTTGTATTTTTGCTAGCGAAAATACCATCATGAATCACACCTTTCATTTTTACTTCAGTATAACGTAATAAATAAGGTGATTTTCTTTGAAAATTTTCGTAGAAATTTCGCGGATTACTTGCTGCTAACCATGCATACTGATAAACTGCATCTAAAGAGTTTTCTAGTAGCAATAGTTGATTACTATTTTGTCTTTCTCTTAAGGTTTTAAAAACGCTTTTAGCTATTGTATAGCCAATATTTTCTAAATAAGCAGATAAATGTTTATCCGCTAATGCCAATTGATGATTATCTAAATTTTCTAGACAATATATCGCAAAATCTTGGGCATTGGTGATAGAGTTAACACCTAATAAACTTGTAACACTAGCTTGTAATTGTGCATCGATTCGCCAATAAGGTTTTTTAATCGTGCGATTTTGATGAAAATCTTGCCAACCCCGAAAACGCTGGGAAAACGAGCGGATAATGTCAGCTTGAGTTTGAGATAAATTTGTAGTCATAAATTTATCTCCTGATTACTCAGATCTAAGCAAGCTAAAGAAGAAAATTCGACCTGCTGAGAGAAACGGCGATCGCTTCCTTGCTCTACGCTCAAATCCTGATGATCACTGGGTAGTGATTGTTCGTACATGCTCTGGGTCATTTACATCTCCTCTCAAAGGGACGCAATCTTATCCTTGCTAAATACACCATCGTGGCGAGTTAGCGAATTATGCAATAAACATCTTAATTTTTTTATTGCGCTTTGCGAGTCATTTGTCATTTGTCAGTAGTCAGTTTTTGAATGTAATATTTTTTACTTAAAAAAACTTATCCTTTTGACTAGAAGTTATAGAGTTAAGATACTAAAATGCAAAAGTAATTAAAAGAACATTTATACTATCAGTATTAAATGAAGCTATATTTGCAGTTAGCAGTTACAACCCTCTTAACAATATTCATTCCCTTTGTTGCAAATAAAACTTGGGCGCAGATAATTCCCGATAATACTCTCGGTGCAGAAAATTCAATTGTCACGCCAATTACAGGTTTATCTATAGATTTTATTGAAGGTGGAGCGATACGCAATCAAAATTTATTTCATAGTTTTCAAGAATTTAATATTAGTGAAACTGGCGCTGCTTACTTTGATAATCCTTTAGGGATTAGAAATATTATTACTAGAGTCACAGGAAATAACTCGTCTCAAATTTACGGAATTCTTGGTGTTATCGGAGATGCAAATTTATTTTTTATCAATCCGCAAGGAATTATTTTTGGCAGAAACGCTACTTTAGACTTACAAGGTAATTTTATTGCTTCGACCGCAAGTAGTTTACTTTTTGATGGTGGAATTGAGTTTAGTGCAGTTACTCCCCAAGCTTCACCTTTACTATCAATTGATATCCCGATTGGGTTGAAATTTCGAGAGCAACCCCAACCCATAAATGTCGAAGGTTTTGGTATTTTAGGTAATGTTTTAGGATTTGGTTTACAACTCCAGCCAGGAAAAACCTTAGCACTGGTTGGTGGTGATGTAAATTTAATCGAAGGAAGTTTAATTTCTCGGGGAGGAAGGCTAGAACTAGGAGGAATATCAACACCAGGGACGGTAAACTTAAATTTTGACAATAGTAATTTCAGCATAGATTATCCTACATCTACACCAAAAGCTAATATTTCTATTTTAGACAGTGTGATTGATTTAAATTCCAATCAAGGTGGTAGCCTGGTTATTAATGCGAATAATTTAGAATATTCTGGGAGCTTGATTCAAGCAGCGATTACTGTTGATAATACTGCAACTAACAATAGAGGTGCAGATCTTTTCATCAATGCTACCGGAAAAATGTCAATGATAAATAATAGTTTGATTCTTGGTGGCATTGATGCAGGAGCAAGAGGGAATAGTGGTGATATAAATATAAATGTAGGTTCTTTTGTGGCGACTGATAATAGTTTTATTTCCAGTAGTATTCAAGGAGAGGGTACTCTGGGGAATATTTCCATCAAAGCCTTGGAATTAATTTCATTTGATAGCAGTCGGATATTTAATGCTGTGAACGACGGTGCTATAGGTAGGGGTGCTGCTATTAAACTAGATGCAGAAAATATCCAGTTAAATAATGGTACAAGAATATCTACAAGTATTTTCGGAACAGGTGAGGGTGGAGAAATTTCTTTAAAGGCTAATAATCAAATCTCTGTAAGTAATAGTTTTGTTACTAGTGGTTTAGATGCGCTTGAGGCGAAAGGAGAAGCTGGTAACATCAAGATTGAGGCTAATTCTATATTATTAAATGAAAGTGCAACTGTATCTGCCAGTACTAGCGGTCAAGGTAATGCTGGAAATATTTTGCTGAGAGCAAATGATTTATCTCTATCAGATGATGCATCTGTAGTTAGTAGTGTAGATTTTGAGTCAGAAGGGAAAGGAGGAAATATTGATATTGAATCTAATTATTTATTAATAGAAAATAGCGCGGCTATTTTTGCCAATTCTTTTGGTAAAGGTAACTCTGGAAATATTTTCATAGATGCAGATAAAGATGTTGTATTAAAGAATGATAGTTTTATTTCTAGTGGAATTTTCTTAGGCTTGAATCCAGATGGTTCTGTTTTTATACCTGAAAATAGTAAATTATTTCAAGGTGGAAATATTTCTATCAAAACAAATACGCTATCACTAACCAATAATTCGAGCTTAAGTGCTAGCACAATTGGTTTTGCAAATGCTGGCAATATATTAATCAATTCTGACAATTTAGTCTCTCTCGATAACAGCGAAATTTCTACCGTTGCTAGTCCCACTTCTCAAGGACTATCTGAAGCTATAGGTAATGCTGGAGATATTACAATTAATGTAGAAAAAGGCTCGCTTTCTTTAGTAAATGGTGGAAGATTACAATCTGCTACTTCTACTCAAGGTAATGCGGGTAAAATTACAACCAAAGCTAGAGACTCGATATTTATTAGTAATGAAGAAAGTTTGATTATTAGCTTTGCAACACCTGCTGTTGAAGGTGCAACAGTTGGTAGAGGAGGTGAGATGGAGATGCAAACGAGTTTATTTTCTTTAAGTGATGGTGCTAAGGTTATTTCTAGTACACTTGGATCAAAGAATTCAGGAAATATATTTATAGAAGCTAATAATGTTAATCTTAATCGGGGATTTTTGACGACTCAAACTGGAAGTCCAACAAATATAGGTAATGGTGGTAACGCTGGAGAATTAAAAATTAATTCAGGAACTCTGCGGGTGCAAAATGGTGGATTGATATCGAGTGAAACTTTTAATAGTGGAATTGGCGGAAAATTAACAGTAAATGCAACCGATTTAGTTGAAGTAAGCGGGATTTCTCCTGTTACTCAAAGAAACAGTGCTATCACCACAGCAACAAGCGGTACTGGTAATGCTGGAGATATGCAAATTACTACCCCACGTTTGCTGGTAGAAAATCGCGGAACTATATCAGGTTCAACTTTAACTAGTAGCGGTAAAGGGGGAACCCTCAAGTTAAATACAGGGGAGTTAACGATTCGAGATAGCGCGAAAGTAACAGTTAGTAGTCAAGGAGGAGGAGATGCGGGTGATATCGAGATATTGTCTTTTTTTATTTCCCTAGATAATCAAGGAGCGATCGCCGCAGATACAGCTTCGGGAAATGGGGGAAATATTAGCTTGCAAAATTCTGATTTAATTCTCATGGATCGTGGGAGTGAAATCTCTACTAGTGCAGGTATTTCTCGCGCCTCTGGTAATGGTGGTAATATCAACATTGATACAAATTTTTTAGTTGCTATTCCTCAAGAAAATAACGATATTAAGGCTAATTCTTTTGGGGGTAGAGGTGGTGCAATTAATATCAATACTCAAAGAGTCTTTGGGTTAGAAATTCGCAATGAATTAACTCCTTTGAGTGATATTACAGCTTTTTCTCAGTTTTCTCCCACGCTTAATGGTGAAATCACTTTAAATACCCCCGATGTAGACCCTTCTCAAGGTGTAGTAGAACTACCCCAAACTATTATCGATCCGGATGCATTAGTTGCTCAAAATCCTTGTACGCAGCGTGCTGGAAGCGAATTTATTGTGACGGGAAGAGGGGGTTTACCAGCAAATCCGAGTCAAGTTTTAAGTGGAGATAGTAACCTAGAGGTAAATTTAATTGAACCTGTAAGTTCCAGCAGTTTATCAGGTCAATCTGGTGATTTCTTATTGGTAAATCTTCCTTTCTCTCAAACCTCAACTCAGATATTACCTGCTACTGGATGGATAGTTAACGAGAAAGATGAAGTGATACTTACAACTGATAATTCGCGAAAATCCGATAATCACTCTGATGGTTGTGCATATCCTAAATAAACATGAAAATTCGATTTATGCTGTGGGAGGTAGAATAATTTTGGCTGATTAACTACAACCTTTACTGGATAACATTCCCAACTTTTCTAATTGAGCAAATAAAAACCTAAAACAACAAAGTATCAAAAATGATAACTTTGTTGTTTTAGGTATTATTAACAGCTCTTTGTTGCTTACCTGCATCCTTATATCGTTAATAGTTCTGTATAATATGCAGCTAATTAGTAGAAATTTTGGAATTTTTCACTGTTAAATTTTGACGTAATTTCACAAACAGCTGGCTTTGTATGAGAACAGTTATATGATAAATTTTAAGTATAATTACTCTCTTCCTATTCACAAAACTAGATTACATGGCAAAGTTGAATACAGAGAATCTCAACGGGGATATCTGATTTATGGGATAATATTTGGGGCGATCGCCACCCTATTTAGTCCAGGTGTCTTTGCTCAGACTACTACAATTACTCAAATACCTTCTCCAGTCACCCCCACCGTTCCCGAACCACCCCCCACTCCGGTTAGACCTCCTGAAGAACAACCCCTAGGAATTCCCTCTCCCAGTCAAACTCAACCAAAACCAATACCAATTCCGGGTACATTTATTATTAAACAGATTGAATTTAGCGGTAATACAGCTTTTAGCAATCAAGAATTAATTACAGATAAAAATATTCAACAACTTTTAAATCAACCAATCACCTTTACTCAACTTCTGCAAATCGAAGAAATTATTAACAAAAAATATCAAGATGCAGGATATATAAATTCAGGTGCGGTTATTCCCGCAGGACAAAAATTTCCCCGCAGAGGTGGTACTCTGAAAATTCAGATTGTGGAAGGGGGTATCGAAGCAATCAAAGTCAGAGGTATGCGCAGACTTAACCCCGGGTATATTAGCAGTCGTTTAGCCCTGGCGACAAAAAAGCCTTTAAATCGTAACCATTTATTGGAAGCACTGCAACTATTGCAACTCGACCCCTTAATTCAAAATATTTCCGCCAATTTAACTGCTGGAGTCAATCCAGAATTAAGTTTATTAGAAGTCACAGTTGTAGAAGCAGACTCCTTTTCAACTCGCATCTTTGCAGATAACGGTCGCGCACCCAGCGTCGGTACTTTTCGTAGAGGTATCCAGATTAACGAGCGCAATTTATTGGGTTGGGGTGATGGAATTAGAGCTACTTACACAAATACCGATGGTAGTAACGCTTGGGAAATTGGCTATATAGTCCCCTTAAGTCCCAGAAATGAGACAATTACGTTTAACTATAGCAGAAATAATACTGAAGTCATCGAAGCACCATTTGACCGTTTAGATATTCTCGGCGATTCATCGGCTTGGGAAATAAGTCTGCGTTTACCTCTATTGCAAAAACCATCCCAGGAATTTGCTTTAGGTTTAACTCTATCCCAACAGGAAAGTAAAACCAAACTCCTGGGATTTGACTTTCCCTTATCTCCAGGTGCAGACGAAAATGGTAGAACTCGCATCTCTGCATTACGATTTTTTCAAGAATGGACAACCCGCAATCCGCGAGAAGTTTTTGCGGTGCGATCGCAATTTAATATCGGTATAGACGCATTCAACGCCACAACTAATAATACACCACCAGACACCCGCTTTTTTAGCTGGCGCACTCAAGGTCAATATGTACGCTTGCTTGCACCAGAAACCTTACTTTTGTTACGTTCCGACTTGCAATTGGCTGGTAGTTCCCTTGTACCCTTAGAACAATTTGCGATCGGTGGATTTGGTAGCGTCAGAGGTTATCGACAAGATTTATTACTAACAGATAACGGTGCGTTTTTATCCGCAGAGGTGCAAATACCAATTCTAAGAGTACCAGAATCGCGGGGGATTTTGCGAATTGCGCCATTTATTGATTTTGGTGTGGGTTGGAACAGTTCAACAGAAACAAGGGGAGATACTAATACTCTGCTAGCAACAGGTCTGGGTTTGCAATGGCAAATGGGAAACTCCTTGGATATTCGCTTGGATTGGGGGATACCGTTAATTGATGGTGGAGGGGGAAAAAAGACATTACAAGAAAATGGTTTGTATTTTTCGGTTAATTATAGTCCGTTTTAGAACTTTGATTTTTTCGCTCTTATTAGTCAATTTTTGTAAAAACTACTTGTAAATTGCCGAATATGTCTCTAATTTAAGTTTTATTCCCATATTCTTATATTTGCAAATAATATCTAATGAATAAGATAAATAATTTACTGCAAATATTATTCGGATGCTTTTTTTTAATATTTTTTAATAAAACAGTTAAAGCTCAAATCATACCTGATAATACTTTAGGTGTAGAAGCTTCCCGACTTACACCAAATGTTTTAATTAACGGCGTAAATGCAGACAAAATTGACGGTGGAGCGCAACGAGGTATCAATCTTTTTCATAGTTTTAGTGAATTTAATATTAATAATGGGCAAAGAATTTATTTTGCCAATCCATCAGGAATAGAAAATATTTTGACGCGGGTGACTGGTAATAGTGCAGCGAATATTTTCGGAATATTGGGCGTTGATGGCAATGCAAATTTGTTTTTGATAAATCCGAATGGGATTTTATTCGGGGAAAATGCAAGATTAGATGTGCGGGGTTCATTTGTCGCAACTACTGCGAATGCTGTGCAGTTTGGAGAACAGGGATTTTTTCAGGCGACGAATCCCGAACCACCACCCTTATTAACTATTCAGCCTTCAGCTTTGTTTTTTTCAAGAATTAATACTAATTCTCAGGGAATCACCAATCGTATTCGTCCAAATGCTAATGATGCTGCACTTAATAGTTCATTTGCGCCGCAACAAGGAAGCCGTTATTGGGTAGGTGGAAATATCACCTTTGATGATGGTCAATGGGGTGTGGTAAATAATCGTGCAGAATTAGGGGGACTTGCAGAAGTCGGTTCTGTTGGTTTGGTTGGAAACGGTAATCAAATGCAGTTAGCCTTTCCTGAAGGTGTATTAAGGGCGGATGTATTGTTTCAAAAAAACGCTTTGGTTTTGACAACAGGAGGAGGTGAAATTACGGTTAACGCTGGTAATATCAGTCTTTCTGATAATAGTGTAATTGGTACATCAGGAGGGGGTGCAATTACAGTCAACGGTAGTAATATCAGCCTTTCTGGAAGAAGTTTTATTACTTCAATACTTCAATCTGGGGAAGGTACACCAGGTGTGGCTACCGGAGATGTAGTAGTTAATGCAACTGGGGATATCACACTGGATAATCTTAGTAGTATTGGTAATCAAGGTGCAGAAAACTCTTTGGGCGATACTGGAAATATTGTAATTAATGCCCAATCTATTCGCCTGACAAACCAAAGCCAAGTAGCTAGCATTGGTACGAGGAGTCGGGGAAATATTATTTTAAATGCGAAAGAGAATGTCAGTCTCGATGGCTATAGTTATATTGGCACTTTTGGAACCGTCAATCCAATAGGTAAATCTGGTGATATTACAATTGTGGCTCGAAACATAAATTTCAACAACGAATCTGGAATTAGTTCATTTAATAATGGGCAAGGGCAAGGTGGAAAGATAACTCTAAAGGCTCAAGAAGGCATTTCGCTCACTACTAAAAGTACAATTGTGAGTTCCTCTAATGCATCTGGTTTTGGTCAGGTTAATAATCAGCCAAGCGGTGATATTGAAATCAAAACCAGAACCCTCACACTTGATGGTAGGGATACCTCAATTACTTCTGCAAATCTTGATGAAGGGGATGGTGGCAATATTCAGATTGTCGCTGATGATTCAATTCTGTTGAATGGTTTAAATGGTATAGCATCAATATCGTCTTCCAGTACTGGTAAAGGTGATAGTGGAAATATTCAACTAAATACGCGATCGCTTACCCTTGCTAACGGTGGAAATGTTGGTACACAATCATCAGGAAGTGGTAGAAGCGGCAATTTATTTGTTAACGCTTCAGATTCCGTTACTTTGAGCGGCACAACAACATTTATCTATCCACAAACTGGACAGACACAGACTACAGGAAGTAGGTTCGCAACCAGTTCGTTTGGTACTGGAAAGAGCGGGGAATTAACTATTAATACGCAACGATTGAGCATTAATGATGGTGGAGAAATTACCACTAATACTCAGTTTGGTCTGGGAGGAGATTTAACAATAAATGCTACAGAATTATTAGAGGTTGTGGGAAGCTCACCCAATGCTCTAAGTACTATTTCTACTAGTACGTTTGGCTCTAAAGATGCTGGCAGCCTTAACATTAGTGCAGGTCGCTTAAGTATTCGTGAAGGTGGAATTATCACAACTTTGACATCTGGTACAGGCAAGGCAGGAAGTTTGACCATAGATGTCAAAGCTTCGGTAGAGGTTGTAGGTGGCTCACTTAGCTCACCTAATAGTCGTAGCAATATCTCTACTGCTACTTTCGGGTCTGGAGATGCTGGAAGTATAAAGATTAATGCAGGTAGTTTCAGTATTCGTGATGGCGCACGAGTCAGTACTTCTACTTTTGCTCAAGGAAAAGGAGGTAGTTTGACTGTTAACGCAGACGGTAGCGTGGAAATTATTGGTACTTCTGCTGATGGTCGTTTTTTTACTGGTTTGGATGCTACTGCTGAATCAGACTCAACTGGAGATGCAGGAGATTTGACGATTACCAGCCAAGATTTACTTGTACGCGATGGTGGACAGGTGAATACTGGTACATTTGGTGGAGGTAAAGGAGGTAATCTAACAGTCAATACCTCTAATAAGGTGCTGCTCATTGGTACTTCTGCTGATGGTCGTTTTGTTAGTGGCTTGGGTAGTTCTACTAATCAAAATTCAACTGGAGATGCAGGAGATTTAACGATCAAAACCCAAGATTTGCTTGTCCGAGATGGAGCAATAGTTAATACTGGTACATATGGTACAGGCAAGGGAGGTAATCTAACAGTCAATGCAAGCGGTACCGTAGAAATTATTGGTACTTCTGCTGATGGTTTTTTTAACAGCAGCAGCTTGAGTACATCAGCAAACCAAGGCTTAACAGGAAATGCGGGAGACTTGACGATTAACGCCCAAAATTTACTTGTGCGCGATGGTGGACAGGTTAATACTGGTACATTCGGTGCAGGTAAAGGAGGTAATTTAACTATTAATACCTCTAACAAGGTGCAGCTCATTGGTACTTCTGCTGATGGTCGTTCTTTGAGTGCTTTGGGTGCTTCTGCTGGATCGGGTTCAACAGGAGATGCAGGAGATTTGACGATTAACACCCAAGATTTACTTGTGCGAGATGGGGCACAGATAAGTGCTTCAACATCTGGTAGAGGCAAAGGAGGTAATTTAACTGTAAACGCCTCTAAAAAAGTGGAATTAATTGGTACGTCTGCGGATGGTTCTATTCTTAGTGGTTTGGGGGCTTCTGTTCAAGAAGGTTCAACCGGAGATGCAGGAAGTTTAACGATTAAAACTCAAGATTTACTTGTGCGAGATGGAGCAGCAGTTAGTACTGCTACATTTGGTACAGGCAAAGGAGGGAATTTAATTATCAATGCTGCCAATAGCGTGCAACTGACTGGTACATCTGCGGATGGTAGTATTAGTGGTGTGAGTACTTCTGCCTATGCAGGTTCAATAGGAGATGCAGGGAATTTGCAGGTTGATACCCAAAATATAATAGTGCGGGATGGGGCGCAGATATCAGCGAGTACATTTAGTTCTGGTCGAGGCGGAAATTTAACTGTAAATGCCTCACGTCAAATTGAATTAATTGGTAGGTCTGCTGATGGTCGTTTTCCCAGTGGTTTATTTGCTTCTGCTGAAAGAGATTCAACAGGGGATGCAGGAGATTTGAAGGTGGACACCCAAAATTTATTTATAAGCGATCGCGCTGGGGTATTTGTCAACAGTCAGGGAACAGGTAACGCAGGTATCATGACCATCAATGCCTCGCGCATCCGCCTAGACAACAACGCTTTTCTCAATGCTAACACCAGCAGTCCCAATAAAGACCCCAACCGCGAACAAGCAACAATTAATCTAAATACTGGCGCTTTAATCCTTAGTCACAACAGCAACATTGTCACCAACGCCACAGGCGAAAACGTTATCGGTGGTAACATTAACATTAACGCAGATGTATTAGCAGCCTTACAAAACAGCGATATCAGCGCCAATTCTAGCAATTTTCGTGGGGGGCGTGTAAGAATAACTTCTCAACGCATCTTCGGTACTCAAACCCGTGATTTTCCAACTCCAGAAAGCGATATTACAGCTACAGGTGCAAACCCTGCTTTAAGTGGTAGCACAGAAATAAATCAACCGGATCTAGACCCCAGTCAAGGGACAATAGAATTACCCCAAACAATTATCGACCCAGATGCTTTAATTGCTCAAAATCCTTGTTTGCGGCGAGGGGGTAGCGAATTTATTGTTACAGGAAAAGGAGGCTTACCACCTAGTCCTAGTCAAGCTTTGCATACAGATATATTAGAAGTTGATTTGCTTGAACCAGCAGCGTTAACAATAACTCCAACACAACCACCAACTAAAACCTCTAACGATATTTCCCAACAACAGCCTGTAGCAATTAATGCCAATAAAGTAGTACCTGCTCAAGGATGGGTTGCTGACGGCGATGAGGTGATTTTGACTGCTTATGCTGCTAATGGTACAAAAATACAGCGACAAGCTCATAGTATTTCAGTTTGTCCGGCAAAGTAATTAGAAAATAAATCTAAGATGATGAAAGTGAAGAAATTTAAACCAGCTTTTTGGAGACAATACTTTTACTGGAAGTCGCTAGTTTTATCCCGCTTTTTAATTTTAGCGATCGCAGGATTTTTTATAGTTATTGCAACCACACCAGTAATTGCCCAAAATACCCAGCCAGCAACTACTATTCAAGCTCAAAATAATGGTTTGCAGCTAGTTACAAAAGCCAAAAAATTATATGAATCTCGAAGATATACCGAAGCTGTAGAATTGTGGCAGAAGGCATCTCAGGCTTTTGCGACTGTAGGAGATAAAATTAATCAAGCAACAGCACTAGGTAATCTTTCTTTAACATATCAACAATTAGGACAGTGGCAAAAGGCCAAAGAAGCAATTACAAATAGTCTTAATTTATTGCAAGCTAACCTAGATAAAAATAAACAAAAAATACTAGCTCAAGCTTTAGAAATTAAAGGTGAATTACAATTAACAACAGGAGATGCGGCTTCTGCTGTGCAAACTTGGCAACAAACCACTGTAATTTACTCCAAACTCTCAGATAATATAGGAAAAATTAAAAGTCAACTTCATCAAGCACAAGCTTTTCAAAATTTAGGATTTTACCGACGCGCAATTACAATATTAGATGAAGTAAAACAAGCTTTGCAAACTCAACCAGATTCAGTATTAAAAATTAAAACTTTATTAATGCTGGGAAATGCTCTGAATCTCACTGGTGATTTACAACAAGCAGAAGCTAACTTGCAGCAAAGTTTAAAAATAGCCCAATCGTTACAACCACCCCAAGACCAAAGTACTATTTACCTAGGTTTAGGCAACTTAGCACGTTCTCAAAAACAGATTTTCGAGGCAATTAATTACTACAAAAAAGCAGAAAATACTTCCGACCCCACTGTCAAAGTTCAAGCACAGCTAAATCATCTAAATTTACTCATAGAAACCCAGCAATGGCAACCAGCCCAAGCAATGTGGAATCCGATTTTACAACAACTAAATAATTTACCAGCTACTAGTTCAAATATTTATGGAAAAATTAATCTAACTCAAAGCTTAATCTGTTTAAAACAACCAAGTTTAAAAGAACAGGAATTTAATTCTCCAATCCTTCAACAATGCATTACATCAAATTATAATCAACAACTTACACAAATTGGAAATAATAATTTTCAAGACAAAATCCCAAATTTGCTTGTCCCTGAATGGCCAGATATTGAAAAAATACTAATTACTGCTAGCGAACAAGCACAAACTTTACAAGACAAACGAGCAGAAGCCTATAGCCTTGGTTATCGCGGCGCTATATACCAACAACAACAAAAATTACCAGAAGCAGATAGCTTTACCAGCCAAGCCTTAAATTTAGCAATTAACGCCAAAGCCCCCGATATTGCCTACCGTTGGCAATGGCAGTTAGGAAGGATAGGCAGACAACAAAAAGATTTTAACAAGGCTACTTCTAACTATACTGATGCATTTAAAAACTTGCAATCTTTACGTAGCGACTTAGTAGCTACAAACCCAGATATTCAGTTTTCTTTCCGTAAAAGTGTGGAGCCTGTTTACCGGGAATTAGTCGATTTATTACTTAAACAAAAACAACCAAATTTAAAATTAGCTCGCGAAGTAATTGAATCTTTACAGTTAGCAGAACTAGATGATTTCTTCCGTGAAGCCTGCGTTGATGCTCAACCGCAAATCATTGACCAAATAGTTGATAAAGCCAATTCCAGCACAGCAGTATTGTATGCTTTCTTCTTAGAACATGGCTTAGAAGTTATCCTGAAATTACCGGGAGAAGATTTACAACGCTACAGCACCCCTCTCGCACAAAATTTAGCAAATAATACCTTAAAGCGACTGCAACAAGCATTATCTCAAGTAGATAAAACAAAGGAAGTAAGAACCTTATCACAAGAGGTTTATAACTGGTTGATTGCACCTGCACAGGAAAAATTAAAATCTAGCAATATACAAAATTTAGTATTTGTTCTTGATGGAGGGTTGCGAAATATACCGATGGGAGCGCTTTACGACGGACAGAATTACTTAATCGAAAAATACGCGATCGCTCTCACTCCCGGATTACAGTTATTAAACCCCCGTCCTTTAGCTAAGGTCAAACTAAGCGCGATCGTGGCGGGAATAAGCGAAGAAAGAAATATAGAAGCACAAAATTTCAATGGACTTACATATGTACAAGCAGAATTGCAAGAAATTCAATCCCAAGTTCAAGACAGCAAACAACTATTGAACAAGCAATTTACCAAATCTAATCTACAGCGTCAAATTAATCGAGAAAATTATTCCGTCGTACATTTAGCTACCCACGGACAATTTAGCTCCGATCCTGAAAAAACCTTTTTACTGCTATGGGATAACTTACTCAAAGCTAAAGAACTGAATAATTTACTCCGCACTACCGACACTAAGCCAAACCAGCAGCAACCAATAGAATTATTAGTTCTTAGTGCTTGTGAAACAGCTTCTGGGGATGAAAGGGCTGCATTAGGACTTGCTGGTATTGCTATCCGTGCAGGTGCGCGTAGTACGGTAGCAACCTTGTGGAATGTAAATGATGAATCTACCAGCCTACTGATGAAACAATTTTATCAGGAGTTAACTAATCCCAATATTACAAAAGCTCAAGCCCTGCAAAATGCTCAAAAATTCTTATTGAAGGAAAAAAGCCAACCGTATTTTTGGGCACCTTATACCTTAGTTGGTAACTGGTTATGAGGGAAAGATTATGACTTACTTAGATGAATAGCTGCATATTTCCATTTCTCATCATGACAATCTCATAGAGATAAAAAACAAGGATGGTTCAAAACAAATGGAACAGCTATTTATCTTACTATTATGGATTGGGATGGGTTTTCTGTGTTCTAAGATTGCAGAAAGCAAACGTCGAGATAAAACAACTTGGTTCATTTTAGGTGTTTTGGGAGGATTGATTACTGTTTTAGTGATTTGGTTCTTACCTGCTATTTAGTTTAAAATTTATCAATAAACCTGTCCAAAATAGACCTCTTGCAAAAGTCATAATTTTCGCGTTATTCTTTGCGCCTTTGCGTGAGCTTTTTCATCTTTACTCAACAACGCCAAAAATATTTATGCAAGAAGTCTAATAAACCAAAAAGAGAAGAACAAGTCAAATCATATTTGATTGTTTTTAGCATATTTCATCTACTACCTTATAGATTTTTGGACAGGTTTTATTTGATAAATTTCTATCAATATAGAAATTATATTTGAATATTAATTATGACATTACACTGAAATTCTATACAGAATGCAGACTTTTATTTCTGTATTTATCAGAATATGTTACTCTTTTGAACAACAAGGCAATAATGGCTGATTTGCAAATTCTGCTAAATCGCCATCTTGTAAAAATGCCGTCCATTCTTCCCTAACTGTGGGGTTTTGCGGAGAAGTGCGAAGTTTTTCAGCTACATCAGTCAAGTTATCAAACCAAATATTTTCGCTACTGTAGTTATTCCGCGAAACTCGTTCCACCTTTCCATCAACAAAATAATAAATTGATTTATCTTGAGGTTGACAATATATCTTGAAATACCATTGATAGGTTTGATTAACACTTAGCGATCGCCCTGATTCTGGCAACTTGACCTTAATGATACCTGCTTTTTCCGGCAATGTGATGGAAGTACGATAAATATCATTATCTTGCATATCTTGCACGATAAATTCTCCCGTTCTAGCTTCTACTGGTAATACAGGAATATTAAATAAAAATGTCGGATGTTCGGAATATGTTAAGTTAACATCTCTTGCTGGTACTAAAGCAGTCAAAGGTTGTTTGATAAGCGGACAACCTCTACGACTACCAGCAACTCCCCTGTCTTTCGGCTTACCCCGATTTGGTGGTGTGAAAGTTACCCGTTGGCTTTTTCTTGCAGTCGTTTGAGCGTTAGCTTCTGTTATCAGAATTGTAAAATTAGTCAATATAACTATTAAAATTACTAAAGTTAAAATTATCTGGTTTGTAGTAGTCTTATTCATTTTGATAATTTTTTAGATTGACTTTTGGAATACAAGTTATTGCCTGATTGCGTCAGCGAAAAAAGAGTCACACACTTTAATAACAGTAACGTGCCTTTTACTAAGTTCTAACTAAGTTTTAGATAATTTTAAATACAGTTAATATTTGCTAAAAATGGCAGTAAATATACTTATATAAAAACTATGCACAACTATCTTAAGGTAGATAAAAATTAAAGTTTTGGTAAAGCTGAGAAAATTTACACCAACACAGAAAAGTAAAAAAAAATTTCACTGATACTGCATAAAGCAAAAATTTGACACGAGATACTTCTAGGAACTCTCACAAGATAAATTTATGTCTTGGTCAAAAGATGTACAAATGATGGATCGAAAAGCTGACGAAATTATTGCTAGATGGATATTTGGGGCTTTAGTGGCTAACTTATTACCTCCTGCTTTTGATACTTTGGCTGTGGGAGCGGTTTTCGCAAAACTAGGTGCTGCAATCGGTGAAGTTTACGGTGTAACCCTGAGTTGGGATACCCTAGTGGATATGGGTAAAGCGATCGCAACTGGAGTAGGAAGTGTTGCAACAGCTTCCTATGTTGGAACTGGTTTACTTAAATATATTCCTAGTGTAAATATCTGGGTTGCGTTACTAATTCAACCTCCAACGGTCGCAGCGATCGCTTACGCAGTTGGAAATTCTTTTAAAGATTATTACTACGGATTACAGAAGGATGTGATTTGACCCTCGAACAAATTCGAGAAATGGCAAAGTCCCATTTTAGAAACCAGATCGGCTAATCTCTACTAATTTAGTCACGCGATAGTTCATTTCTAGGATGATTTTTTTGATTTGATGTACGCAGCAATCAATTTCAAAATTAATCCATAAAAAGACGTAAAACCTAAAATAGGTATAATATCATGAGAAATATTGTTGAAGATATTGCCAAACACCTCACAGATGCGAATGAACAACAGGTAGCGCGTTTTGCAACTCAAGTTGAACGCTTAGAAAAAGTAGAGGCTTTTTTTGAGAAATTTACTGACGAATATGAACAGTTTGATAACATAATTAAACATGCTCAAAAGGCTTTAGACTACTCCAAACCTTACCGTATAGCAATTATTGGTAAAACAGGTGCTGGAAAAAGTACGCTTATTAATGCTTTACTAGGAAGGTCTCTAGTATTAACTAAAGCAATTGGAAAAGCTGCAACAGGAACTGCATTAGAAATATTTTTGGATGTTCCCCAAGGTGGTGCAGAAAAAGCGATAGTTACTTATCGAAATGAGAAAGATATAAGTGATTTAATTAAAGAATTTCTTCGACGCTATAGTATAGATGGTTCATCACTCCAAGGTGGCTTAGATTCTAAATTTGCAAGTATTTTATCTAGACTAGAACCAACGCGCGAACTTAATGATCAGGAAAAAAATGAGTTTTTTGAACTTCGCAAGATATTAGCTGACATTATTGTTCGCTACGCTGATATTACAAATAATTCCTTAAATCAACTACAAAATGAGTTGTCTTTGGACTCTCCTCAAGATAAGCGATATCTGATGGAACTTATTGATGAAAATAGTTCTCTGAATGAGGAAAATTCAATTAGTCGGTTAATCGGTTTGGTGAAGACTGTTTCCTATCACATACAACCAGAAAGCCATTTTGATAATTTACAGAGTCTAAAACTACCCAGAAATGTTTGTTTAGTTGACTTACCCGGTTTAGATGGTAGTCCATTACATGACATTATTATTGCTGATGGAATTAAAGATGCAGATGCTGTTATTTTTATCTCGCGTCCACCTAGAATTTTGGAAAAAGGAGATAAGTATCTGCTAAATAGAATCCGCGATCGCATCAGCATTAAAAATAGTACAGAATCGGGTGAAAAAGTTTTCCTAGTCCTAAATGCTAAAGATAGCATCATGGTTGATAATATTGGCAATCTGAACAACCTACCTAAAGATATGCAAGAGGTAATGGATTTGTTAATTCCTGGTTATGCAACATATCCTTTACTTGCAAAAAGAGGAGGAGAACAACCATATTTTCTCACTTCAGCGTGGGGTGCGTATGCAGCCCAACAAAATCTCAAAGGTATTGATTTAAAAGATAGGGAAACATACGAATCAATAAAAGTTCGTCTCAAAGTTCAGGGTAAAAGCGATCGCGAAGTTTTAGAAGCTAGTAATATACCTAAACTTGTTCAAGAACTTACCAAATTTATCAAGGAGCGTCGCATAGAAAGTCAAATAAATGATGGTAAGCAGGCCTTAGACATGATTATTAATGCACTTGATAATAAGTTGACTCGATCTTTATCGAATCGTCAGCAAAGAAAGGTAGATATCCAGAGAAAAATAGATGACTGTTTAAATGAGAGAGAATCTTTCATTAAAAATATTGTATTCACATTTCAGAAAGCAGAAATTAGTAGTTTGCCACAATTACGTCAGGAATTAGAAAGGGAAGCAAATAAAATCTGTAATCTGATCAATTCAGAAATTCAGAAAAAATCACCTTTATTATGGAAAGAAAATTTTTATTCTAAACCCTCACGACTAGAAGGAGAAATAAGAGGTAAAGTATTTTATGAAAATTTCTTAGATGAACTTCAGCTTGAACTTTGGAAACAGCTAAACCTTAATCTATCAACACTTGCTACTTATTTGATAAGTACTTGTATTAGTCATTTAGAAAGCTCCCAAATTGCTGACAAAATAGCTCATAGCTCCTATGGAAGTTTAGAAACAATGAAGGTTAAATCGGAGCTTAGATTATTTGTGAATGAAAACACAGAAAAAACGATGGAGAAAATTGCAGAACGTATTGCTGTTGCAGTAATGGCTAGACCTGAGTTTTTCTTTACTGCAAAATCAACTGATAGTGAACAACCCATACAAAAGCAACTATTTGAAAAACTCAGACAAATTCCTCAAACACCAGATGTTAATCCTTCAAACCTCCAACCCTTACTTCAAGAAGTTCAAAGTCTCTATGAGAAGTTTGTGCTTAGAGACTGTGTGAATTTGCTATTAAACCTTTATTTATACGAAATAATTCTCATTACAGAATACTTACTTGATGTGATTGATGGTGGATTTTATGATGTACGTAATCACAAAAATCCTAATTTAATAGAAGCATTACGCAAGGATTTTAACCTAGACCAAGAATGGATTGATATGGAGAGATTAGAACAAAAACATTATGAAATTATGCAGATAAGAGAGTCTAACTAGCTATCTGATATTTACTGGTCTAATAAGGTACGTTCAATCAATAAAAATAAAATGTACCTTGTTAGCATAAAAATGCCATATCGAACAAACTTACCAAAAAAAATCAACATTTATTTTATCTACGGTGGTAACAATCATGATTTTTAATTGGAGTAAAACAAAAACACAAGTGGAAGATATTGAACCTCAACATATCTTACCAAGCGATATTCGTATAGGTATTTGGGGTTCTAGTGGTGCAGGGAAAACCACATATCTAACAATTTTATATGACGTACTGAAAGAATCAGATGGGTGGATAGTTCGACCCGGAAATGAGGAAGCGGATGAATTCATTACAAGGAATTCAGAAGCAATCGAAAATTGTGAATTTCCAGCAAGAACCGAACCAGATGAGAATGAAAAATTAAAAATATACAGCTATAAGCTAACAAGAGAAAATAGCAAATATCAAGGTTCGATTACATTAAAATTTATTGATGCACCGGGAGAATTTTACGAGAGGTTAAGAGATAAGAATAAAAAATATTTAGTAGATGACCCAGATAATCCAAAGGCAGATGTTATTGATTATCTCATGGGTTGTGACGGAATTATATTCTTGCTCGATCCAGATCCTGACGAGCAAAATCAGGGTAAAGCAAAATATTCAACTATGCTCCGAAACTTGTTTATAGATTTTAACGCTCGAAATCGAGAAAAAAATAATCAAGAAAAAAAACGTTTAGAGAATTATATTGCTATTTGTGTCACAAAAGTTGACCATGACAAGATTTGGGAAAAAGCCAAGAACCAAGGTGCAGATACCTATGTAGAAGAATTAATACGTCCAATGATGACACTTAACAAATTAAAGAATGATATCTGGTTAGAAACAGATAAAAATCAACGCAATATCAGGAGTGAACATAATCGTTGCCAATTTTTTTATACATCTGTACTGGGACGCTATGAAGAAAATGGTAAATGGCTTTCACCATATCTTCCCGAACAAAATGAACCTACAAGGAATCAAGATGATAATGGTGAGCATATATATGGTGGTTCTAACAACGAACCATACCCAAATTACAGCAACAATATAAATCAATCAGCATCATCGGGTAGTAACAAAAGTAATGACTGGGGTGATATTAATAACTCCAGTGAACAAACACATCATCAGAAATCAAAAAATCCTGGAGGAAAAATTAAACCTGGTTCGGAGCTAAGACCATTTGGCGTACTCGAACCAATTGAATGGTTAATCGAGGGGATTCAGTTACACCCTCCTACTGGTATTAGAGACTAATTTAAGTAACTTTAGCTGGCGTTTACATATTAGGGAGGTTAATTTAAAATGCTCGGATACAGCCAATTTATCTACGGTAAATTTTACAATTGGAACTCTGGTTACTGCTTAGTTGCTCATACTCCTGATTTGAAAGAACATCAGGAACAGCTACAGAAAATAGCACAAAAAGAGTATCGCTTTTGGGGGTCACAACCACCAGAAGGTAATAAAAAAGCGGTTGGTATATTTCCACTCAAAAAACAGTTAGGTACTTTTTTTCCACAAGATTATCTAGTACTCATACAAACCGAACAAGCAAATAAAGCAAGTGGAGGAACTTCGTACACTCAACAACGTTATATCTTTGTTCCCAGAAAAGATATAGTTAACAATTCTACTTTGTTACTTAGGTTGTGGAATATATTAATACCAACTTTTCCCGATACTTTAGTCGAAGATATCCAATACTTCCAACCCGAACTAATTCAGCTATCCCCCAAAGCTGACTCATCTGATGAGGAAATTTTAGAAGTCTTAAATTCCCTGAAAGACAAGCAAGCTAATCAGCGATCGCTATTATTATCAGTTCTGTCAGCTTTGTTAAATCAGCAAAAAATTATACTAACCATTGATGGAGAAACAACCACTATTCCTCAGAAGTTTTTAGATAGCATCTTATCATTGTTACCTCTGAATTGTCGTAACTCATTGTCTGTCGCTATAGGAAATATAGATGAAAATCGATGTGATTGGGCAGATTTAATTATAAAAACTCATGGTTATCCCGACTCTCGGAAATTACCTCCAAGTACTTTATGGTTAAACCGTAAATCTAAAGAATTCTTACCAGAAGTCGATAACAATCTCTTAGAACATCTATATGTAGAGGATATCGTCGCTTATGTTGATGCTGACTCTGATAGCATTCCACGAATGCTTACATTTTTAGAAAAACTTACTGGTGATGAATTTAGATTAGATAATCTCAACCAAGCTGATATTTTAGCTCAAATAATTCCCAGTTTACTACCAGAAAAATATCAAATAGATACCTGGTATAAATATATCCCAATACTCCATAATCCAGAAGCCATAATTGAGAAAGATATAGACCAAGATAGCTTATTATGTTTATGGCAAGGGCTAGAAAGATTAGAAACTTCTTGCTTGGGTTATGAACAATTTATTCTAAGAGTGACGCAAAAATTCAAATTAGAGCAATTAGTTTATGTTCTAGAACATCGGCTATCAAATAACTTAAACTTGGCTGAGAAATTAATATTTGAATTATTTGATATTGTAGATATTAATGATTCTCATATTGCAAATATTTTAAGCGAGATTTGCATCAAGATTCTTCAGAGTAAATCTTTACTAGATATAGAAAAAACATGGAAACTTGCCGTTCAATTTGGTGAAAAAATCAGTATATTCTCAAATTATAATGACAAGTTTATTCTGTTAGATATTGTTTTCCTAAATGACAAATTTTTCGAGAGGTTTCATGTAAATTATTTCGGACGTATAGTTTATTTACTCGCTTACGTAGATATAGAAAAAATTCACAGTAGCAATTTGTATCAACAATATTTAGAGAAGTCTTTCCCGAAAGTTAAAGAATATCTAGATTTATTACTTGAAAATCCAAAAAATAATCTCACTTGTATCTTAGATATTGCTGATGAGATGGAGATGGATTCTCATAATGTAGATAAAGCGTGTAATTCTTTCTTAAATCGTTGTGCGGGAATCAGTTATGAAGAAAGTTTACCTTTACTACATAGATTAATTGAAAATAGTGTCGAAAAAAATCCTCATTTGCAATTAAATACTGAGAAATTCTCACAAACATTTAGTTACTTTAAGTCTTTAAAGCCAGAAATTAGAGAAATATTGAATCAAATAGAAAATGATTCTGGTAATTGGAGTCATTGGTATTCCCTTGTTAATATCTTGTGTAAAGACACTCAGAAACAGATTGAATTCTTAGATAAAAAGATTAATCCTTTTCCTCTCTTTTCTGTCGAAATATTAACAAAATGGATATCACTTCTGCAAAATAATTCGCTCAACTCTTCAAGTTTATTTATTAGTAATACTTGGTCAAAATTAGACATTGACATAATCCAAGATTTCATCAGTTATAACTTGAATAATTCTCAAAATATACTGCTTCTATCTCATTATTTAGTCAAGAAAAAATGTTTTAAATTAATTAGCGGATATTTATTGAAATATTTATGTCAATTATGGCTAACCAATAAAAGCATTAACTCAACACAATTAGATTTATGGAACTTCATAGTTTCTGTAAATAATCAATATTTAAAGAGTAGTGACTGGTTAGAACTTATTCGTGTTAGCTGGTATTTAGAACAAGAAACAGTCATATCACTGGAGGAAGTAAACTTGAGCGATCGCGAAAAAGATATTACTTATCAATATGCAGCAAAAATTATCAAAGATTCTGCAAATTTAGAAACAGGACAAAAGATTATTCATGATTGTTATCGTTTAAAATTACATAAATCAGAGATACAGAAACTTGTCAGTTCTCTTATTTCCAAACTCTCTCTTCAACCTCATGAAATTGTTAAGTTACTCACTCATAGTGAAAATACATGGAAGTTAGATATTTATGCACGAAAAACAATCATTACGGATATTGCTTCCACTCAAAAAGATAACCCCCTACTTCAATATATTGTGGAAAAAATTATGCTACCCATTCAAGACTTGTCTAAAAATTCAATTATGTCTTAATTCTCAATATCATCAATTATGAATTACGACATCCAAAAAAATACATGTGAAACTTCAAACCATAGGAATTAAAATCATGACATCCGAAAATATTAGAACTACATGGTATTGCTACGGTAATAAAACCGGAGGAAAAAAAGGTCACATCGAACATATAAATACAGGAGATAAATGTACTTATCCTGGTTGTAATTTAAATCGTCCGAAAACACCAAAGACAATATATACTAACGATGCTGACATAGATAATGAAAAGCTGGATAAAGTAACTCAAGATAAAATACCTCAAGATAAAGTGCTTTTGACTGCTCTTTCGGTCTTAAATTTAGGTAGTGGTTACACTACAATGGTAGGAGCTGCTCAGATATTTCCTGGATTAGTTGGATATGTCAGTGGTGGAATTATTCAGTTAATGCTTTTTCTATTGCTCTCTGGTTCTGCTGCAAAACATGCTCCTGTTCGTAAATGGTTAACTGTTGGAGTATTTTCCTTTATCAGCGTCTACACTAGTTTTTTTGCTTATTATGACCATTTGACAGCAAAGGATACAGGAAAAAAAGCGTTTGAACGTGCTGTTGCTGCTAATGCGGAAGTATATACAGAAGTAATTGCTCCCTTAAAAAACAATGTTAGCGAACTAGAAGGGGAGATTAAGCAGTTACGAATCGATTTAGATAGAGAACTCAACCAGCCCGGAAACAGTTTTACAGGTAAAAGAGGTGATGGGAATGAAGCTCAAAAAATCAGAATTCAAATTAAACAAAAAGAATCTGAGCTAGCAAAACTAAAACCGAGCGTAATTGAATTTGACAAAAAATATCCATCCCCGAAACAGGGAGATTCACCGCAAGAAATTTTCAAGGATACAATTCAAGCTGTACAGTTGATTCCCAATAAGTACCGACCGCAAGAATATCAAGGTAATCTTAACAAATTACGTCCTAAGTTTTTAGATGAGGACACTGGTATTCCCTTGCTTACACCATATCGTAAGGTAATGAAAGGAGAAGATTCCGCGATCGCTGCAATATTACTTGCAATTGGTGTTGATGGTTTGATTATCCTTTTAGGAACAGCAATTGATAAACGTAAAAAAATAAAATTGGATTTACCTTTAAAAGGTACAGCATTAGGTTTTCTAGATACTTTATTTAAGGAAGTAAATCTAGAAACAGGTTTGATTAACTATGAAAATTTAATTCAAAACAAAGAAAGCGAAAATTTTCGTCTCTTACTAGAAACTATGCGTAGTTCTGACTTGAAATGGGTTGAGGTACATATAGAAGATAACGTTGAAAAATGGTACATATCCGACAACAAACGAGATGAATTTAGAAAATGGTATTTCGATGAAAGAAAATACCAATTAAAAAATGAACAAAAAAGTCCTAAGACAGTTCAAACTCCTCATATTGTAGGTTTTGTATTGCCTTCAAGAAACTAATTGAACGAATTCTTGATTCAAGTCTCATCTGAAGTAAGGTGTAAAATACTACTTTCTAATTGCGCGTTTGTTTAATTGGGCTGTTCATAGTTGCGCTGTCTTTCAGAAAGCTTGGATAACAGCGATACTTGTAGTTTTAATCACAAGACAGCCCGATTACAAACTTCTCCTCCGATTCAATGACTGTCATAAGATTGATAAATGATGACAAACCCGCTAGTAATAATCAATCCCAAAGCTGATGGCACAAGAGGTACCCAAATACCTTGGATTAACAATAACAAACATAATCCGGTGAGAATCCCGGTAGCAGCTGTAATTGTTATGATTATAAATAAGGGCGATCGCCAACGCCAAACCAAAATACCTCCTACCAAACACCAACCCCAAATCCACAGTATTTCGGCTTCTAGCGACCAAAATCTTAATAATGCTCGTTTGGGTCGGTCAAGTACTGCACTGAGTATCTGACTGACAGCATGTGCTTGTACCAACAATCCTGGAATTTTACCATAAGGAGTATCGATCAAATCACCACCATCAGTTTTACCTGTAACTCCAATAATCACAATCCGATTTTCAACATCTTGCTTTTTGATTGAGCCATTAATAACTTGCGATAATGAGACTGTTTTGGCAATTTGTGTAACGTCTTTAGTCGCTCGATAGTTTAATAATATTTGTGTTCCTTCTCCATTAATATCATGATACCCACCAGCACGACCTTGATAAGGTAAAGGACGAAAATCAACGGAATCTAATATGAGTGTTTCTTCAATTAGTGAAGGTCGAATACCTTTTGATGCTAAATAATTAAATGCTAATAAAATACTAAAAGAATTGTGGGAATTACAAACAGTATTTTGTTGCGGTGTTAAAAATAAAAGATGACGACGTAAAACATGATCAGCATCAAGTATGATATCTGCGAAACCAACCCCTTCTGCTGTTATTGCTTTCGGTGCTGCGATACCGGGATTATTAGGAACTCTCTCATCTGGTACCCGACAAACAGCTATTAAACGAGAATTTTCTTGAAATTGTTTGGCTAATCGAGCATAACCTGGTTCTCTAGGAACATCGCGAAAGATATCTAAACCAATGACAGTAGGCTGATATTGTTCTAATCTATCTATCGCTTGAGCAAGAATATTATCTGGTAATGGGAAGTTATATTTATGGATATCTTGCTCGTCTGCTTTAACAATTAAAAGACGTTCATCTACTTTTTCTTCGGGACGTATTTGCATTAACTGGTCGAAAGCAATTAATTCAAATTTTTCCAATAATCCTGTTTGTCTAGCTCCTATTACGGCTATTGTCGAAAATATACTAGCAAAAAGCACTATTAAAAAATTTCGCGGTCTTGCTGAGATAAAATTATTAATTAGATTATGTTGCGTTGTACTTGGGTGTACAGACTCGATTGCAAACAAATCTTGCCATTTGGGAGGATTAAAAGCAGGATTTTGACAAATGATGGGTAACCAAGAAGCACAGGGATAGTTTTGTTCTAAGCCTTGTAACCTTTCCCGCGCTCTGCGTACTGCTAAATAAAAAAGATTATTTTGATAAAACTCTTGCAAAAAGTATTTTAAAAATTCTTGCGCTACTAAATCTGGAACTCTTTCCCGCATCACGATAATTTGCGGGATATGCAAACTAATCAAATCTTGCGCTAACCCTAAACCATCACATGAATTGAAAATCGCAATTTTTAATCCCCTTTCAATTGCTTGTCGAAGAGCAAATTGCAATTGAGGTATTGTTAAACTGTCTTCTGAATTTATATAAATTTTACCTGTATTTGCAACAGTTTCACTGTGACCAGCAAAAAACAATATATCATATCTTTCATCCCACAGTTGCTGATTAATGTCATTAAGTTTTGGATTGACTAAAAATCTTATTTCTGTATTATTTGGTATATTTTTTAATAACTGTTTTCTGTCTTCTTCGGTATTAATACCATTACTATCGCCAAAGATTGCTAAAACTTTAATCCGATCGCCAGATTTGATTAATTGTTCTACTTTTTCATATCTTGGTGGAGCGATCGCAATTTCGGCTAGGCGATAGTCTGCGAATAAATTCCATTCATGCCAAGGTAAACGTTGAAGTTGAAGATTATCTGTTTCTAACAGTATCCTGACTGAATCAGTTTTTTTTAAATATAGGTATAATTTATTTTTAATTTCTATAAATTCCTGAGAAGACAACCAATCATTCAAATTTTTACTTAAAATTTTTCCAGCCTGTTGGCAGCTTTCAATAGTAGATATATTCGTGATTTGTCCGCTACGCTTTTCTAAGACTCTAGATTTTGTGCCTAGATTAATATATAAAAAATACCAAGTTTCATAAAGTTCCAGAATCTCTCGTCTTGGCGGTAACTTTCCTATTTCCTGAACAAGCATGGGTTTATCTTCTTCACCAGCTTGCAAAGTTACAGGAAAACCCTGTTCAAAGCTTCCTTCACTAAATTTAAGAATAACTAATTTGCTCATTTTGATATCAGAGCTATGTTTTATGATACCAACCCTGTAGTTACTTACCTGCAAGGATGTATAAAATAATCTTAGATTAAGAAAGAACATCAAAATAGCTTTGCACATATTTTTACCGTTTCTTTACTATTTCTTTATACTTGAGTTTGGACTAATTGGCATTTAGCAGCAATGAATAGAAAGCAAGAAAAAGTGACCCAACTTCTTTTAGGATACAGCTGGCGCATAGGGGGTATTACCCCACAAGAGTCAACTGGCGTTGGGAATAAACAATCAACAAGTCCTCTCAAAAAGGTGCGCTTCAAATCAGCGCACCTTTTTGAGCATGAAAATTGGCGACCAAGGCAGTTGTAAGTCTCCCTGCCAAAGAAATGATCATGAATTTAAGACTTGTTAGTTAAGCAAAATGAACACGCAATCTAGCAAAAGAACTAGTACGAGTGGGAGCTTTAGTAGCATGATTAGACCAGTTAAAAAACCGACTTAAATTGATTGCACAAGCAGTGGCAATATGTTGTAAGGGACTTCCAAGAAATAAAATCCCCAATATATAAGAATGATAATCATTATAGAGAGGGGAAGTCAGGGCTGCCATCGCCAGCCCTGACTTCCCTTTTTGTAGTAAATTCAATGTATGTTTCGAGTTTCGAGGTGTGTTTGAGTGTCAATATTAGAAAAAATCGCTCTGGTTCACTCACTCAAATAGAAATAGCAGAATTAGATGTTTACGAGCAATTAGAACATCTGATGATTTTACTGAAAGCGCGAGCAAAGGAAAAGTAATCAGCCAAGATGAGTTCTAATTCAAATCAACGCCGCATTTATGGTTGCTTTTTACACATTGATATTAAAGAATAAAAAGTCTAGCTACAACACAATAGAACAGAAGATAAAGTAGCAGAAGAACTGGTTAATTTGGGAATAACTAAACAAGATATGGTGATTGCTTTTCATTCACAATTTAAGTGTCAGTTTACAGAACATGCAGTTAGCTAAAACAACAATCAGTTCAAAATTGACTTACCAGCCGCAAGCAGAAGATACAATTCTACAAAAATTGCGATGGGGTGAAGGGAGTCAATCTGAAAAACAGTGGCGCGATGTGTTAGGGATATTAAAGTTGCAGGCAGAGGGTTTGGATTACACATACCTGACACAATGGGCAGAAAGTTTGAATTTGGTTGATGTTTTGAGTCAAGCATTTACTGCTGCTGGCATGTAATTTTGAATGGGTACAGATATACATTAATTCGGGTAACCAAAAGCTTCTGGCTACTTGAACCAAGATACGCACCTATACAGATAAGGTATTACAAGCATTCGCCAAGGAATAATGAGGCTCGCGCCAGCAGCGATGATCAAGCTACAAGTTCACCACTTTTCACCCTGCCATTATTAAACGTTGCGATAGCGAAGCGCTGCTGCGAAGCGCAGATCGCACAGACGGATTTAAAGTATTACCTCGCCGTTGGGTCGTAGAGCGTACACTGGCGTGGCTAGGTCGCTATCGTCTGGTGTAAGGATTACGAGTATCATCCCCAAACCAGTGAAACGATGATATGCGCGGCTATGACAAATCTTATGTTACGTAGATTAGCCCGCAATCATCGTTGCTCTACTGCTTAATTTTTATTTTATCAACACCCTCTTAGATATTAATACTTTGAGGAATCTTGGAAGGTAGCAAATACTCATAAGCTAATAATCTTTCGCTACTTTGATTACGTTGCCGAATTTGTTGCTCAATATCTTTGAGTTCCTTCTGGAAATTGTTCAAAGCATCTTGTACTCGTGGCGAAGAGTGAAAATCAGAGTTAGTGTAATCGCCTAACTTCGTGTAGTAAACAGAGCCAAGTAAATACAGTAAATTAATCTGGTCTGTAGCTCTATCTAGTGGTGGTAAACCATCTAGAAAATTTTCTTGCTGATTGGGATCTGTTGGTGCAGGAATATAACGTGCTAAAGGAAATGCTGGCGGATAGAGCATTAAACCACGTTGGGCAAAGTTAACAGCAGCATGTTGAGCGCTAGCAGTAAAAATAACTGTTGAAACAGCCTCAATTAAATAATTGAGCGTCTTAATTCTACCTTGAGCATCCTCACCGAAATTCTTCAAGCGGCCTCCTGTTGGAGAAACTAATTGCGAAGCCCATTTCTGTAAATCTTGATCGTTCTCAACGGAAGAATCTGTACTGTAGTAAGAGCTTAAATAACCCTTCACCCAATTATGGATAGCATTCCAAATCAGCATTCCATCATCTCTGTAAGGATAAATAGGTAGTTGATTCGGATCGTTAACACCTCGATGTTCTAGAGTCTTGGGAAATGCAACTTCATTAAAGTTAAATAGGCAACTCTGCGCTCCTGTGACAGCTAGCTTGTGGTCAGAGTTAATATTACTAGCTAGCAACTTATCTACAGAACCCTTTGGTGCTACTAAAGATTGATGAGCGCCATAATTGATTAATACAGTACCTTCTAGATGGGGTTTCAACAGTTTTCTGAGATTGTGATCCTTAGACAAATGATTAGTTGCAACTACAAAAGGCTCAATAAATAAGTGAGTTTGGCCTAAGTGGCTATAAACCTCATGGTAGTTACTATCTGCCATTTGTAAAATGCTCTTAGCACTCATCCAGGTTCCTGTATGTAGTGGTGTAAATAGAGCCTGTTGAATCTTGATTGCAACTGGTATCAAAGAGCGAGAGGAACTACCAACTGGTGGAACTGCAAATAGTCCTAAGGGAGCATAAATATATTTTTGGTCTCTGGGGAAATTCCCATTTGCCATACCCTCTAATAGAGAATAGTCTGCTAAGTAAATTCGACCTTCTTGCAGCGCTACATCTAGAGAATCGGCTTTACCAATGATTTTAGCGGTAATTTGTTGGTATTGTTCGCCAGTGATGGGCAAACGTGGATCTGCTGTTTTGATTTGCTTGAGCATGACTGGATTTGGCCCAGCCACCTGCATATAGGCAAAAACTATATCCTGTTGGAATTTTGCAGAAATCTCTGGTTTGGTTATCAGTCGAAATAGGTTATCGTAATCCTCAAGGGTATGTGAATAATTATCTCCCACAGAACCAAAGTTAACATTTGCCGCATCTTCAGCATTCTCAGTAGCTTGCATATCAGCAAGTTCTAATAACTGAGCGTTATATCTGATGATATTTTTTAAATTAGCGATCGCAATTTGTTCGCTAGAATCCAAATCGAAGGAAATATTATCTGGATTCTCTTCTAAATGTTCAGCAATCTGAGCATCAATTTTTTGGAACTCTTCTTCAAATGAAAATTGAGTATTACTATCTGTTGCGTTAGCATCATTTTGACTGCGATACTCATCAAGTTGTTCATTAATTGAGAGATGCTCGTTAACTTCTTTGAGAGTTGATACTAGCTGAAAAGCAATATCATTGACATCTTCTGTCGTCTTAACTTCGTTTATCTCCTGCTCAATTGTCTCTAAAGAATTAATTTTATCGCTTAAAAAGATGCTATCGCTGTCTACATCATCTGTACTAAACGAGACATTACCACCACTAGCTTTAGAAGTGTTATTGATATTATAAACACTTATTGCCTTTAATACTAAAAGTAGCCACTCCCGGCTAGGAAGCTCATCTTTTGGCAATCGAGGCAAATTGATTAATGGCATTTTCGGCACATCTGTCATCGCCAAAGGGTTTAGATAGTTGTAGTTGTATTCATATCTATCACCTTGAGTCAAGATATAACGATCTACAAGCTTATACAAAAGTAAAAGCAAATCTTGTTGATTCAGCATATTTTTCTCCTTTAGCTATCAATTGTCATGGATGGTTGAGCGTTGAGCAGAATTAATTTTGACAAGGATAGAAGTAATTAATTAAGACTAAGTATGCAGATGTAAATAAATATAATATGCTGTGTTCCCAGCATATAGTTTTTCCTCAAGGAGACGCTACACGTAGTGTCTTGTAGAGAGTAACCTACTTCTTACCTGAGAGAAATTGTTCGCGTAGCACGATAGCAGAAGAGTAGCAATCCCAGCTTTTACAATTGCCTTGTTGTTTCTCCATCCTGCCGGAATTCAGCTACTTTATGACGACTTATATTTAATTAAGTCTACTTACTTAGAGGGTGCAATTATTTTTTAACCTTGTCACACAAAAACGCATTAACTGTACTTTTATATACTCAATGCGGCTGGGGTTTGATGTTATTTAATTATGTCTTAAGAATAACATTGTGTACAGAATATCTGATTAAAATAATTAATAATAACGAAATATTGCAATATATCATCCAATTGCTGTATTGACAAAATGCACTTACTTTGCATTTAATGCAAAAATCTGATTTTATCGTTGATTTTATTTTTTAGAAGTAAAATTTTTAGATAAAAAATGTCAATAAGCTAACTTTATTGAGACTAAAGGCGTTTTTTGAGATTAATACATTCTTATCATTGATATATTTTTTGTATATTTTTATACAAAAAACACAGCATTCTGTAGATTATTTTTCTCTTTCCGGATTTAAGAAAAGTTGTATTATCCTCATAAGTGAAGTATGGTTTATTACTAAGATTTTATGTATAAGGGCTAACCTATGGCGCTTGAAAAAGTACGTGGTACTTCTTTGGAATACTATCTAATTTCTTTTGATGAGAAAGGCCACGAACGTCCAGAAAATGGCAAGTTAACTAGTCAACAAGTCTTAGATGTTTTAACTAGTCAGCCGATTACAGATGTTTTCTTGATGAGTCATGGATGGCAAGGAGACATTCCGGCTGCCAAAGACCAATACCAACGCTGGATTGCAGCTATGGCAGATAACCAAGCTGACATTCAAAAAATGCAACAGCTACAACCTGGGTTTAGTCCATTACTTATTGGGTTGCATTGGCCAAGTAAGCCTTGGGGAAATGAAAACTTAAACGCTCAAATTCCCTCTTTTGACACAGCAGACTCTCAATTGAATGATTTGATTGAGGATTATGCTCGTCAAGTTTCAGACACAGAAGCTAGTAGAGAAGCACTCAGAACAATTTTTAGTGCGGCTATTGAATATGACACGCCACCAGAAAACTTACCACCAGAAGTTGCGGCAGCTTATCAGGTATTGCTTATGGAAGCATCCTCATACAATCAAAGTGAAGATACTTCCGAATGGAACGACACCGAACCCTTAAATTTTGATCCGGAAACTGTATACCAAGCCAGTTTAGAAGAAGAGACCGGAGAAGTCAGCTTTGGAATAGGCGATGGAATTGCATCAGCTTGGGATAAGTTTTTGAATGTACCCAGATTGTTATCTTTCTGGAAAATGAAAGACCTGGCGCGTAAAATTGGTCAAACTAGTGGCTTTAACTTATTAAACAAACTGCAACAAGTCGCAGACGATCGCGTCCGATTCCACCTCATGGGGCATAGCTTTGGGACGATTTTTGTATCGGCAACAGTTGCAGGTACAAAAGATAATAATAGACTTGTGCGCCCAGTTAATTCTCTAGCCTTAATTCAGGGAGCTGTATCGCTTTGGTCTTACACTGCTAAGGTTCCCTACAGAAACAATCTTACTGGTTATTTTCACCCCATCATTAGCGATCGCAAAGTGTCCGGGCCAATTATCACAACTCAATCTCGCTATGATAATGCCGTCAGGGTAGCTTATCCTGTAGCTGGAACAATGGGATTAGGAATCGGCCAAGATATCCATTTTGATGTCTCCAAACCAAGTTATCCAGGTGTCGGCGGCATAGGTTTCTATGGAATTCAAGGGGAAGATTTAGATATTACGGATATCGATATGCTCAACCCCAACAAATCCTATGATTTTAAACCAGGTAAAATTTACAACTTAGAAAGCAGCAATTATATTACTGTTCCCAATCCCGATCCTTTTGTAGGCGCACACAACGCGATTGATAATCCTGCTGTAGCTCATGCTGTTTGGTCTGCTGCCCTCGTTAATTAGCAGTTACAGGTTATGAGGATCATTCTCAATCAGATGGGGTAAGCAATGCCCTCTCAATACAACGTATATCTGGCACAAACATCAGGAGACAAAGAGCATGAGTGTAGAACAGCTTACAGAAGAACTATATTTCAATGGCATTGATGGCGCTTCCGGAGGTTATTTGTTACCTCCTTTAACGCCGGAACAAGTTGCGAGAATTGCTCAAGGCGAAGACTTCGACCCAATAGAAATTAGCGAACTCAAGAAAAAGGATCTCCATGTCAAAGGTCTAGAACCAGACTTTGCCCCGATAGAAGGAGTAGATCCCAAAAATCTGGCTGAAACAGGTTGGGGAGTTATTTTTGCCTATAATGCCGATCCCGCTATTAAAGAAGCGCTCAAGGAACTGCTAGAGCATCGCCAAAGACAAGCAACCAAAAATTACGACCATTATTATCAGGAATATACTGGCCCTAGAGGTTATCGTCCTGGGGAGTCCAAGAATGCATTTTTGGCGCGTCATGGAGTTGGGCCAGGCCCAGCAGATCCAGAAAAAATGCCTTATTATCTGCTGATTGTTGGCGATCCAGAAACAATTCCCTATCGCTTTCAGTACCAACTGGATGTGCAGTATGCAGTCGGTCGGATTTACTTTGATACCCCTGAAGAGTATGCCCAATATGCTCGGAGCGTCGTACAAGCTGAAAGTCCAGGGTTTTCACTTCCTCGGCGCGCTAGCTTTTTTGGCGTCCAAACCAGTGGTGATGCAGCTACACAATTAAGTGCGAAGAACTTAATTCAACCTCTTGCTGAATGGATGGTTGGAGAGCAAAAAGATTGGAAAGTTGAAACTATCCTGGCACAAGAAGCCACCAAGTCCAGACTCAAGAAACTCTTAGGCGGTGAAGACACACCTGCATTGTTATTCACTGGTAGTCATGGTATGGGTTTTCCCAATGGGGATGAACGACAATTACGCCATCAAGGTGCCCTACTGTGCCAAGACTGGCCAGGCCCTATACAATGGCGCGGTAAGCCGATACCAGAAGACTTTTACTTTTCAGCAGATGATGTTGGCGCTGATGCGCGGTTGTTAGGCTTAATTGCTTTTCACTTTGCTTGTTACGGTGCGGGTACACCCAAACTAGATGAGTTTGCCCATCAAAAAGGCTCTAATGAAAGAGCCACTATTGCTCCCCATGCATTTATTGCACCTTTACCCCGGCGTTTACTTAGCCATCCCAACGGCGGAGCCTTAGCTGTAATTGGTCATGTGGAAAGAGCTTGGGGTTGTTCGTTTGTTTGGGAGAAAACAGGTAAGCAGTTAGCAGTATTTGAAAGTACTTTGAAGCGGTTGTTAGAGGGTCATCCTGTAGGGTCTGCGGTTGAGTATTTCAACGAACGCTATGCCGAACTTTCTTCTGATTTGAGTACTGAACTCGAAGAAATCAAATTTGGCGCGACAGCCAATCCAGTCAGCTTGGCGGGAATGTGGACAGCAAACAACGATGCTCGTAGTTATGCCATTGTCGGCGATCCTGCAGTGCGGTTGGTAGTGAGCGATCGCCAAAATGCTTCAGAGCGACAAACTATAGAGTCAGTGAAATTACCTGCTGCGATTGCTGCACCAAATACCTCTAGCTCTAATGGCACTGGTGATACATCAGCAATTAAAAAGGCGCAGACAGATTTAAATCAAGCTCTAGAACAGTTTATTCAAAATGTCGATCAAGCTTCTGCAACTCGCACAGAAAAGCTTGAGGCGGCTATTTCTGGAGTGATGAGTTTATTAGAGGCGTTGAAAAAGCTGAAATAACCATAGGTGCGTAGTAGCGTTTGCTACTACGCGCTTTCTTGATAATGAGTACGCGGGTAGGGGTAGCAGAGCAGTGCCTTTAAATACAATCTGCTGTATATGCCAGGGTCTTTATTAGCTGAAAAACTATGAACACATTCGAGATCAACATCCAGCGCAAATCAGCAAATCACTGGCCGATTGTTGTAGAACATAGTCGCCCTGGTGAACTGCTCTCATCGCGTTCGGAAGGAATTCTCGAACTAACATCAGCAGACTTAGAAAAACTCACCAGCTTATTAGGACAGACCAAAGACTACGGTACATTTTTAGGGAAAGCGCTATTTAAAGAAGAAATCAGAGACGCTTTTGTCAGCGCCTTGCGGGACTCAGACACCATAGTCAGGGTATTGTTATTTATTGAAGCTGAAGACAAAGAAATCAGAACCCTGCGTTGGGAAAGACTCTGCGCCAACATCGATGATGGATGGCATTTATTAAGCTTAGAACAGCGCACACCATATTCACTTTATATACCAGCGATTACAGACCGTCGATTTCCCCCCATTGGTAGGAGAGATTTACGCGCTTTAATATTAGTAGCCAGCCCACAGGAAATAGAACGGTATAAATTAGACTCATT
>NZ_CAWPNJ010000058.1:0-52037 GCF_963889195.1 Calothrix sp. FACHB-168 | reverse complement strand
TGCCCCATGCCCCATGCCCCATGCCCCATGCCCCATGCCCCATGCCCCATGCCCAATGCCCATCTTTAGATACGTGACGTAATAGAAGAGCGAAATTAAAATTAAGGTAGTTCCTGCGGAAAGAGACATGGCGGCACTGTTGTTATAGATAGCCATCCTCTAGGTGTTTGGAAACTCCCTTTTATAAGTATCGTCTTAAATCAGGCTGCTCTTCCCACACATAATTTCTCAGCCCTCAGTCAAGCAGGTTTTAAATATGAAAAACCAACAAGGATCTAGCCGGAATTCTTCAGGTGTCGTAGCTGCTGTCTCCGCAGCAGTAGTAGCAGTTAGTGGTGGTGTTGCTTGGCTTACATGGCAATCCAACACCCCGACACCGCCCCAATCTTCTCAAACATTAACCCAACCAGGAAGAACTACAACCGCACAGCCTAATCAAGAGCAAACTGCTAATGTTTATTGGCTCAAAGATAATGGTAAAAGTTTAGAATTGGCTCCTCAACCAGTTCAAATAGCTGCTGCTCAACCAAATCAAGTCTTAGAAAAAGCTTTTGCAAGTTTATTAGCAGGCCCAACCGAAGGTTCAGATTCTACCACCATTCCCAATGGCACCAAATTGCTGGGTTTGACTGTTAACAATGATGAAATTCGCGTTAATTTATCTGAAGAATTTACCAGTGGCGGTGGTAGTAGCTCGATGGTAGGGCGTGTAGGACAAGTTGTATATACTGCGACTACCGTAAATCCTAATGCCAAAGTGTACATTGATGTCAACGGCAAAAAATTGGATCTTTTAGGCGGCGAAGGCGTAGTCTTAGATCAGCCAGTAACCCGTGAAAGCTTTAAGAAAGACTATCCGCTTTAGTCAAGAGTCAATGGTCAATAGTCAATAGTCAATAGTCAATGGTTGTTGGTGATGAGAGAAACAACAACTGACAACTGACAACTGACAACTAACAACTGACAATTGACAATTGTACAGACGCGATTAATCGCGTCTCTTACATTTTGCTATTTAACACCCTAAAATTATGGGCTTGCTGTTCTAACCTCGTAGCGAGGCGATCGCAAACCCGATTACATAATTCAAAAATCATCTCATCTTCCACTCGGTAGTAGGCGCAAGTTCCTTCACTGCGGCGGCTAAGAATACCTGCTTGCCACATTACCTTCAGGTGTTTGGAGACGTTTGCCTGCGAAGTCTGTGTTGCCTCTACCAACTCTTGTACGCATTTTTCCTCATCTCGTAGTAAGTGCAACAGCCGAAGGCGCATCGGTTCGCTTAACAGACTGAAGTATTCAGCTACTTGTTGCACCACTTCCGGTGGTACAGGCAACACTTGTTTCATCAGGATTAACCCGCAGTACTGACAAATTTACAATGACTCTACGTCATATATAGATTAATACTTAATCAGGGTTAATTCTCATTAAAGGCTGACCATATTCTACAGGTTCACCATTTTGCACCAAAATTTCCATAACCTGACCGGATAGTTCCGCCTCAATTTCGTTCATCAGCTTCATTGCTTCAATGATACAGACCGCTTGACCACTGCGGACGCGATCGCCTACTTCCACAAATGGGGCCTCTCCGGGTGCTGGTGCGCGATAAAACGTACCTACCATCGGGGAGGACACTTCTACTAATCTTTTATCAATTGCTGAGGGAGATCCGGACGACTGCGAGCCAGATCCAGCAGCATTATCTGCGCTGCGTGTCCCTGCATCTGTGACAGCCGTTGATCCTATCTGGGGTGCAACAGGCGCAACCGATGTTAATCCCACACCAACCACACCGCCTGATGCTGCTTGTCCTACTGCCAAACTAATAGCTTTACGTACCGTTAGCTCAAAATCATCGCTTTTGAGCGTGACTTCGGCAATATCTGTTTGGGCAATAGTTGCTAGCAGTTGGCGAATTTCATTAAAGTCCAATGGCACAGTTTTTATTACCTCGACCTGTATCTAAAGAAAAATTTTAAGTGTGGCAGGGATTTAATCCCTATAAAGGGATTGAAATCGGGATTACTCTCAAAGGAGATAATAATTATTCCCTGCCTAAGTATTTATCATCACGGGTATCAATTTTGATGCGTTCTCCTTGAGAAATAAACAAGGGAACCATCACAGTTGCGCCGGTTTCCACAATTGCTGGCTTTGTACCACCAGTAGCAGTGTCACCTTTAACACCCGGATCTGTTTGAGTGACTTCTAAAACTACAGAGTTGGGCAATTCCACTTCTAGCACTTGCTCGCCCCAGCGAATGACGTTCACTTCCATACCTTCTTTGAGGTATTTTACGCGCTCGCCAATTTGTGCTGCGCTTAATCTGCCTTCTTCATAGCTTTCCATATCCATAAAGACGAATTCATCACCTTCTTTATAGGTATGCTGCATCGTGATTTTTTCAAGAGTAGCTTGTGGTACCGTTTCCCCCGCCCGGAAGGTTTTTTCTAGAACTTTGCCACTCTGGACATTTTTGAGTGTAGTCCGCACAAAGGCTGAACCTTTACCTGGCTTAACGTGGAGGAAATCAATGACGCGCCATACAGACCCATCTAGAACAATTGAGACACCGGGTCGAAAGTCGTTACTGGAGATCATGAAACTTTCAATTATTGGAAGACAATCGGCATTTATTGTACCCCTCAAGGGTAGTCATTGGTTAGTTATTGGGAATTGGGCATTGGGCATTGGGCATTGGGCATTGGGCATTAAGCATTCCTATTCTGCTTCCTTGTCTCCCTTGTTTCCCTTGTCTCTCCCATCCCCCTAGCCCCTAATCCCTAATCCCTAGTAACTAATACTGTGGGAAGATAAGTGATGGGTTACGTCCAGTCAACAATTTAAATGCTGCATTTAAGCCATACCATGTTTAATTTATTAAAATCCTGGCTGAAGAACAGCCTCATGGCAATACTGCTGGTAACAATATTTTTAGGCATAAGTACAGCTGCATGGACTCCCTCCAGTAGCGCCGCCCTACCAGCTGGGAATGCAATCACTGATGGCAGATCTCTGTTGCGGTATGCACTCCCAATTAAAAATGAACCTGTACGGCGATTGCAAGCCAGTTTAGAAGATATCAAAAGCCAACTGCGGGGTAATCGGCGTTGGGGTGCTATCTCTAAAGACATCAGCAAAGCTGCCAAAGTTCTCGATCAACCATCCAAAATCCTAGCAAGCGTTCCCGAAGAACGCCAACCCCAAGTACAAGCTTGGCTGGAAGAATTGAAATCTGGCGTTAATGAATTGCAAGAAATCGCCAAAGTTAAGGACAAGGAAAAAGTCAAATCGGAACGCGATAGACTCCTCAATCTCGTGTCTCTTGTCGAAGAGTCAATGGTGAAGGAATTTCCTTTTGAAGTCCCTCAGGAATACAGTAACTTACCCCAACTCAAAGGTCGCGCCACTGTAGATATTAAAACCAACAAAGGCAATCTTACCGTTGTTGTCGATGGTTATAGCGCCCCGGTGACTGCTGGTAATTTTGTTGATTTGGTGCAACGTGGTTTTTATAACGGTTTAGAATTTACCCGTTCCGAAGAATCTTACTTTCTCCAAAGTGGCGATCCCCCAGGTAAGGACGTAGGTTTCATCGATCCTAAAACTGGAAAATACCGGGCTATTCCTTTAGAAGTTCTAGTTCAAGGCGATAAAGCGCCAACATACGGCGTCACCCTTGAAGATGCGGGACGTTACTTAGATATGCCAGTTCTACCGTTTTCTTCCTTTGGTGCTGTAGTTATGGCACGTCCTGAAAGTCAGGTAAATGGTGCTTCTTCGCAATTCTTCTTCTTTTTGTTTGAACCAGAACTTACCCCAGCCGGACGCAACCTGTTAGATGGACGTTATGCTGTGTTTGGTTATCTAACCGAAGGTGAAGAAATTTTAGATAAACTCAAAGCTGGCGATAAAATTGAATCTGCCACTGTGGTTCAGGGCATAGAAAATTTAGTTCAACCAGAAGCTGCGTAAAATATATTTTGCAGTCAGCATTTTGGCGTTCATAGTAACACTAAATTTCTGACTACATAAATTGCGATCGCCCTAACCTAGATTTGCACAATTCAATACCAAATCAACTGCGATCGCAATTTCCCCAAAAGTCTGAGATACAATTTGCTGGTTACCAGTAAACACTGTTTCTTCATATAGTCCTTCTTCCAGCAATAAAACTGTAATTTTGGCAGTTAAGGGGTCTACAATCCAATATTCTGGTACTTCCAACGCCGCATATTCAGAGCGCTTATAGCGATAATCTCGTTTCACCGAATCTGGACTGACAACTTCGACAATCAACAATGGTGCAGACTGAAATACTGCTGATTTATCGAGCAATTCTTTTGCTTGATCTATAGTCACCACAGATAAATCAGTCAATCGAGATTTATTTTTCCCTGTTCTTACCCCACTTTCCCGAAAACACAGCCAAGGTAAATTCAGGCGTTTAATTTCTGCTTTCAACAGAGTAGCCAAGAAATCCACAATCAGAAAATGTTCAATTGTCGGTGGGTTCATCAGTTCTAACCTACCATCCACCAGTTCGTAATGAAAACCTGTACCATCATCATAGGTTAAGTACTCCTCAAAAGTGATACTGGTAACTGGTGTAGTAACCATAAGTAGTGCTGAGTAGAAGAATTAGTAGTTTGGGCTTTAGCCTTGATAATACAAATTTATCAAAATTTTGACGATGGCAAAGGCTGTAAATTTAGGGGATAGCAATGGCAAATAATGAGTTATCTTCCTTGCAAGTAAAAGATATTGGCGAACAAAAATTGTTAGCCAAATTGCAACGCTTTTGTCCTCAAGAAATGATTGGCGATGATGCAGCCGTGCTTGTCACTACACCTGGAAAATCTTTGGTAGTGACGACAGATGTTTTAGTTGATAACGTGCATTTTAGTAATCTTACTACTTCCCCAGAAGATGCAGGTTGGCGGGCGGCGGCGGCTAATTTATCAGATTTGGCAGCGATGGGTGCAACTCCTTTGGGGATCGCTGTCGGATTAGGACTTCCTGGGGATACTAGCGTCGATTGGGTTGAGCGTATGTACCAGGGAATGACAGAATGCTTGCAAAGGTACAATACGCCAATTGTCGGTGGTGATATTGTGCGATCGCCTGTTGTTAGTTTATCAATTACCGCCTTTGGTCAAGCCGATGGCGATCGCATTATCCGCCGTTCTGCTGCTCAGGTGGGATATGCGATCGCAATTACAGGTATTCATGGAGCCTCCCGTGCGGGCTTAGAACTGCTCTTAAATCCCGAAATAGGACAAAACCTTAAAGAAGCAGAAAAGGCGGCTTTAATCGCCTCACATCAGCGTCCAAAGCCACGATTAGATGTCCTACCCATCCTCTGGAAAATTTGCCCATCGATAATTCCTGTGGCGGGAATGGACAGCAGCGATGGTTTAGCCGATGCTGTGTTACAAATCTGCCGTGCTAGTAACCTTGGCGCTATCCTCGAAGCCAAGCAAATATCTTTACCAGCAGCTTTTAATAACTGGCTAACTCCAGAACAAGCCCTAAATTATGCATTATACGGCGGCGAAGATTTTGAATTAGTACTGTGTTTGCCACAAGATCAAGCATCTGCATTAGTTCAACAACTAGGTCAAAATGCAGCAATTATCGGCACCATTACATCAGGAACATCAGTACTATTACATCACGAAAATACAGAAATCCCCGACCAAGTTTTAACTCTTAGCCAGGGATTTCAGCATTTTTAATTCTTTGTTAGAGACGCTAGAGACGCGATGAATCGCGTCTGTACAATAGTCAGTTGTTCAATGACCAATGACCAATGACCAATGACTAATTTATTGCCATTTCTCAGCTACTAGTTCTGCCAAATCAAGAACGCGCTGGCTGTAACCCCACTCGTTGTCATACCAAGCCATAACTTTAACTAGGTCATTACCCATAACCATAGTCAGGCTTGCATCAATAATGGAAGAAGCATCAGTACCTTGGTAATCAGATGAAACTAGTTGTAGTTCGCTGTAATCCAAAATACCTTTGAGTGGCCCTTCGGAGGCATCTTTTAAGGCTTGGTTAACTTCTTCAGTAATAGTACGCTTCTCAACCTGGACTACGAAATCTACCATTGAGACGTTTGGGGTAGGTACACGTAAGGCAACACCATTGAGTTTGCCTTTCAGGTCTGGAAGTACTAATGCTACTGCCTTGGCTGCACCAGTAGAGGTAGGTACAATGTTGATGGCTGCGGCTCTAGCACGGCGGACATCACGGTGAGAAGCGTCTAGCAAGCGCTGGTCACCTGTGTAGCTGTGAGTGGTGGTCATCGTACCTTTGATGATCCCAAATTTTTCATTTAAAACTTTGGCGATTGGAGCCAAGCAATTTGTGGTACAGCTAGCATTACTGATGATGTGGTGTTTGTTGTGGTCATAATCGTGATGATTTACGCCAACTACAAAGGTGCCATCTTCATTTTTACCAGGAGCAGTGATCAAAACTTTTTTGGCTCCAGCATTAACGTGCTTGAGCGCTCCTTCTTTGCTTGTGAAAACACCTGTGGCTTCGATAATTAGGTCAATTCCCCAATCTCTCCAGGGCAAGTTTTCTGGATTGCGATCGGATACGCACTTAACGGTTTTACCGTTAATGATGATTGAATTATCATCGGCTGTAATGTCAACATCCTTTAACTTCCCTAGCATGGAGTCATACTTCAGCAGGTGAGCGTTAGTTCTAGGGTCAGATGTGTCATTAATAGCGACAAGGTCGATGTTGCTGTTTTGTCTACCAACCCAGCAGCGTGCAAAGTTACGTCCAATCCGCCCAAAACCGTTGATTGCGACTCTAATCACAGTGTCTTGCCCTCTGTATTTATGCCTATAAGTTTATATCGTTGACCCCAATCATATCGCAAAGGGGGGGAGCATTAATAACCATAGAGTGTTAGATCTTGAAAAAAAACACATAATTTATTCAGATTTATTTTCTGTAAAGGTTATGAGCGGTGATGTATATCCTCACCGGCTCAGTAACTAAATAACGAATCGATTGATTTGTCTGGATTAGTTGACGAATGTTACTTGACGAAACTCCTACTAATGGTATATGCAGTAATTGCCAGCGAATGCTTACAGACTGATTTCTCAGTTCTTGCTCTACTCGCTTGCAGATTGACTCACTTTGAGCTATAGTCTCACCACTTAGGAGTCGGGGTGCAATTAACCAATCACACATCTGAGCTAATTCCTGTCCACGGTACCAACGGGGTAAAGTTTGGAATGCGTCCAAGCCAATAATCCAGTACCAGTGGATATGAGAATAAGCAGCAGATAAATCAATCAGTGTATTGATGGCATAAGATGTTCCAAGGCGATTTACCTCAATTGCTGAAACCGTAAATTTAGGATGATCTTTTGTAGCTAATTTCAGCATTTCTAAACGATGCTCAAATGCAACTGCTTGTTTATGTGGAGGATTGAGCGATGGCACCCAAATTATCTGTTCTACAGGTACTTGATGCAACGCTGTCTCTGCTATAAGTAGATGTCCCCAATGAATTGGATCGAATGTGCCACCAAAAATTGCTAATTGCTGCATCAAGTTAAATTCAGGTGATATTCAATTTAAATAAGTTTCACTATCAATGTACTATTGTAGTCAATTCAACCTTGAGCTTGATTGAATTTAAAAGCAGTTTCACAAAAACGTAGCAGTTTCGCCAATTTCACTCAGGACAACAAAAATATGTATTTCTCATTACAAGAATTTCTTTCCCGATGTGGCAGAAATTTTCAGAATAGACATAAGATACAGTTCAGAAATAGTAAAAACCTCTAACAAAGGTAAAATCATTCTGAAGCAAAAAAACCAAGGAGCAAAATCAACGAAATTACAAAAATTAAATATATACAGGAGCAGTTACAGTAAAAATCCAATTCCTGTTATGATACGCGTGTCATTTGTGATTATGGTGTGGTGTGGTTAAGAGGAGTAATCAATGAATAATTCTGTAGATTTTAGCGGTAGACCATTTCATTTCATTGGCATCGGCGGTATAGGAATGTCAGCACTGGCTTATGTTCTCGCCAAAAGACAGTTGCCAGTATCAGGTTCCGATTTGCGTCCAAATCACATTACGCATAAGTTAGAATCTATCGGAACTCATATTTTTAGCAGACAAGAAGCCAGTAATTTAGAATTCTTTCGCCCTCTTGTGGCTTCTGGAGTAGGATTAAACTCACAAGCAGAATCTCATACTGCGGCTAGCTCAACACTCCCGCAAGTAATTTGTTCAACAGCAATTAACAATAACAATTTAGAATACAAAGCTGCCCTAGAATTAGGTTGCCCAATTTTACATCGTTCAGATGTACTAGCTGCCTTAATCGCCGATTATCACAGCATTGCTGTAGCAGGTACCCACGGCAAAACTACAACCAGTAGCATGATTGGCTACATGCTGTTAAAAGCTGGTTTAGATCCGACGATTCTTGTCGGTGGGGAAGTGAATGCTTGGGAAGGTAATGCACGATTAGGAAACAGTAAGTATCTTGTAGCGGAAGCAGATGAATCTGATGGTTCTTTGGTAAAACATGCTCCGGCAATTGGGATTATTACCAATATTGAACTGGATCATCCCGACCACTATGAAACCTTAGAAGAAGTCGTTGATATCTTTCAAGAGTTTGCTAGTGGTTGTCAGACCTTGATAGGTAGTATAGATTGTACCACAGTCCGCGATCGCCTCAAACCAGCCATTAGCTATAGTCTGCACCCAGATACTAACGCTGACTATAGTGTCACGAATATTGATTATCGCGCTGATGGGACTACAGCTTTAGTTTGGGAAAAAGGTAAAGCCTTAGGGATGTTGAATTTGCGCTTACTGGGGCGTCATAATCTCAGCAATGCCCTAGCAGCTGTAGCAGTAGGTAGATTATTAGGCTTAGAATTTGGGGAAATTGCCAAAGGTATTGCCACCTTTGAAGGCGCAAGACGGCGCTTTGAATTCCGAGGTGAAGTAGATGGTATTACCTTCATTGATGACTATGCTCACCATCCTAGTGAAATTCGTGCTACCTTAGCAGCAGCACGCTTACAAGCTAGACCAGGGCAAAGAGTGGTGGCGATTTTTCAACCCCACCGCTACAGCCGCACAATGACATTTTTGGCAGAATTTGCTGAATCCTTTACTCATGCTGATTTGGTAGTACTGACTGATATTTACAGTGCTGGAGAACCTAATTTAGGACAAATCAGTGGCGAACTATTGGCAGCAGCAGTTTCTCAACAACACCCACAGGTTGTTTATCAACCTACATTACCTGCAGTTGGTGAATTTTTACTCAAAACTTTGCGTCCGGGAGATTTAGCACTGTTTCTTGGTGCTGGAAATTTGAATCAGACGATTCCCGAAATCATTGCGACACTTTGCGAACCAGCAAAAGCAACATCTTAAGTAATCACACGCTCAACGTTTCATTTTTTTGAAACTTGTGTCTACTTAATTTGTCACAGTTTCATAAAAATTTCATAGTATAGCCGTATATTTACGGCAAATCAATGTAAAATTTTCACTAAATTTACCTAAAAATGACAACCTTCCAGGCAGATGGCAGCGTCTGCACAGTTTCTACATTGAGTACAGAGAAACAGGAAAAAACGAATACCTCTGAAAGTCCGGTAATATATTTACCTGGCACTGATTGTGTAATCAAGTCCCAGGCGTCTTTGTCTGCGTACACATCCTATCGGGTAGGTGGCGCAGCACAATTGTATATTGCCCCCCGCAATATAGAGGCATTGCAAGCAGGGTTAAAGTATGCTAAAGAACGTGGTATTCCCGTAACAGTACTAGGTGCTGGTTCTAACTTATTAGTTAGCGATCGCGGTTTACCAGGTTTAGTAATTGCTACTCGCCATATGAGACAGAGTTACTTTGACCCGCAAACCGGTCAATTAACCGTAGCCGCAGGCGAATCGATTCCCAGTTTAGCATGGCAAGCCGCAGACTTAGGTTGGGAAGGACTAGAGTGGGCGGTAGGTATACCGGGAACAGTTGGAGGTGCTGTAGTTATGAATGCAGGGGCCCACAATAGCTGTACTGCAGATATGTTAGTCAGCGCTCAGGTACTCTTACCTAATGGCACCATAGAAACACTCACCCCACAAGAGTTAGGTTATAACTATCGGACTTCATTATTGCAGGGAAGCGATCGCATAGTTACCCAAGCAACCTTCCAACTGCGTCCAGGTGCAGATCCAGCAAAAGTTTTTGCAGTTACCAAACAGCACAAACAGCATCGACTCAGCACCCAACCTTATAACTTCCCCAGTTGTGGTAGCGTTTTCCGCAATCCCAAACCTCACTCTGCAGGCTGGTTAATTGAACAAACTGGCTTAAAAGGTTTCCAAATTGGTGGTGCGCAAGTAGCACAACTCCACGCCAATTTTATAGTTAACCGTGGTGGGGCAAAAGCTAGCGATATCTTCTCCCTCATTCGCCATATTCAGCACAAAGTCCAAGACCAGTGGTCAATTTGGTTAGAGCCAGAAGTAAAAATGCTGGGAGAATTTCAAGCAGCTTGTGGATAAGCATCTGGGATACTAGAGGCGAATCGCACAGCTATCTGTGAAACCGACACAATCGGAAACAGGACAAGGAGGACAAGGAGGACAAGGGAGACAAGGGAGACAATGAATTTTAGATCTGAGACTTCGTCGTGAGCGCTCAGTCGAACGATTTGCGATAACGGCATAGATTAGCTTAGAGCGAGTCCACGAGCGACTTTTGGATTCTAATCTAAAATCTAAAATCCAAAATCCAAAATTGTTTTCAATGCCCAATGCCCCATCTCCCATGCCCCATTCACTAATTATGAGTAAAAAAAGAGGCAATTTGCCGACCGCATCTATAATTGAATTTGATTTGTTATTGAACGCACACGCGGACTATTGATTATGACAGGAAAAGGACAGGGTTTTGGTTTCGGCTTAGGTAAAATGAAAGAACTAGCTGAAGCTTTCAAAAAAGCACAGCAAGTTCAAGAAGGTGCCAAGCGGCTTCAAGAAGAATTGGAGCAAATGGAAATTCAAGGAGAAGCTGGCGGTGGTCTGATCAAAGTAGTGGTCAGTGGTAACCAAGAACCCAAACGTGTAGAAATTTCTCCAGAAGCTCTCAACGAAGGTGCAGATGTACTATCTGATTTGGTAACAGTAGCGATGAAAGACGCTTACAACAAGTCCACAGCTACAATGCGCGAACGCATGGAAGATTTGACCAGTGGACTAGAGCTACCGGGATTTTAGTCAATAGTCATTGGTCATTGGTCAATAGTCAACGGTCAGTAGTCAAGAATCAACAATTAATGATTCCCAGCATAACTGACAACTTTACAGACGCGATTAATCGCGTCTCTAACAAATGACAACCGACTAAGGACAAATGACAAATGACTAAGGACAAATGACAAAAGATATTTATGCCCTACAAATTACTGTTTGTCTGTCTGGGTAATATTTGTCGGTCGCCATCGGCAGAAAATATCATGAATCACCTGATTGCACAGGCTGAGTTAAGCCATAGTATTATCTGTGACTCTGCCGGTACATCTAGTTATCACATTGGTAGCCCACCTGACCGACGCATGAGTGCTGCTGCAAATCAAAAGTTAGGCATTAAACTGCGCGGTCAAGCTCGTCAGTTTCTTAAATCAGACTTTCAAGACTTTGACTTAATTTTGGCAATGGATCGGGACAATTATGAGAATATCTTGATGCTCGATCCATCACAGCAATATCACCATAAAGTTCGTTTAATGTGTGATTTTTGTTCTCGACATACTCTCAAAGAAGTACCAGACCCCTATTATGGGGGCCCAGAAGGATTTAACCAAGTTATCGATTTATTAGTTGATGGTTGTGAAGGTCTACTGAATAATATTATTAGTCAAGAACTTAACAATTAAGTGCTAATTTGGGCATTGGGCAATTCAATTTTGGATTTTAGATTTTAGATTTTAGATTCAAACCCAATCCAAAATCGCAAATCCAAAATCCAAAATTCTTTGTCCCCCTTGTCTCCCTTGTCTCCCTTCCCTCCCTTCCCTCCCCCAATTAATTGGGCTATTCGACTAAACCATGCTTAATGGCAAAACGAACCAGTTCGGCTCGGTTACTGGTTGCGGTTTTTCTCAATAAGCTACTGACGTACTTTTCGACTGTACGGGCACTCAGGTGTAACTGTTGACCCATATCGGCATTAGAAAGACCATGCGTCAACAGTTCTAGCACTTCTTGTTCTCTGGCAGTTAAAGCTGAGAGCATTTCTGATTTTTGAGTTTGAGTAATTTCCCCAGAATGGGCATCTACAGCTTTCATTTGCGGGGAATTGCTCAAATTTTCTGTATGAGAAAAGCGATACTCCGATTGAATGATTTGCGATCGCTCCAATAAATTCCGAATCGCGGCTGCTAACTCTTCTAATTCAAAAGGTTTGGGTAAATAGAGATCGCAGCCTGACTGATAGCCCAGAATTCGTTCCTGAGTCTTGGTACGCGCTGTTAATAAAATTACAGGTAACAACCGGAACTCTGCTTTTTGCCGCACTCGCCGCACCAACTCATAACCATTCATTCTTGGCATGACAATATCGGTGACAATCAAATCAGGATGGTACTCCTCAACCATGAGTAAAGCTTCTTGACCATCATTAGCCGTAATCACTGAATAGCCAGACAGTTCAAGATAATCACTAATCGACAACCGAGTGCCCAAATCATCATCCACTACAAGGATCGTCAAGGGCATGGAAAGTACACCCCTAGCATTTTTTTTACTAACAAATTGGCTTGTTTGAGCACTATGAGCGAACACAGGCAAGAATGATGTGCTCTTATGTTTCATACTATGACAGGATTACCAGCTAATTACTGCTGTAGCACTGATTTATAAAGAAAATCTTAATTCTTTAGAAATTGTTAATAAATTTTAACGCAGCTGACCATTCTACTGCTGGGCAAAGATAAATAATGTAGCACTTCATAACAAATAACCAATAAGATAGAGTAATCTTTTACCCTACTGTAAATTAAATTTACTAGATCAACAGTCTAGTGGAGAAAAAATTTGCCGGAAAATTTTTCATTGCGAGGTTGAAAAAGTTAAATTAGTAAGATAAGTCCCATCTCTAGACTAAGCATTTATATTGATTTAACACAGACTAAATCAATTTTTCTACCAACTCAAACAATTTTTTAGACACATTTTCAGTACGCACGATTTTCCATGAGCGATAAAAGTGACGGTTATAAAGTAGTTAGCGACAATCGACAAGCTCGTTATTTGTATGAAATCCTGGAGACCTACGAAGCCGGAATTCAGCTGACAGGTACAGAGGTCAAGTCAATTCGGGCGGGAAAAGTCAATCTTCAAGACGGCTACGCCTTGATTCGCAATGGCGAAGCCTGGTTAATCAACGCGCATATTTCACCGTACACTGCTAGCGGTCAATATTTTAATCACGAACCACGACGGACGCGGAAGCTTTTACTACACCGTCAGGAAATCCGCAAGCTAATTGGCAAAGTGGAACAGCAAGGTTTAACTTTAGTACCTTTAAAGATGTACTTTAAGCGCGGGCGAGTTAAAGTCAGTATTGCCCTGGGTAAAGGTAAAAAGCTCCACGATAAGCGCGAAGACCTGAAAAAACGTCAGGATAAGCGGGATATGGAACGAGCAATGAAAAATTATTAGCTGTGATTTCAGCACAATTACTAGCCAAATTGTCAGTAGTAAAAAGCTACTTTTATATCTTCAGCCAGAGTGAAGTACAAGCTGAGTTTATCGCCAGAGATTGATTTTGTTCTTTCTCGAACTCGATAAAGTGGTGAGTAACTTTGGATGGGATGAGGAACTTTTACCATGACAAGCAAATTTACTAAAGTGATGAGCGCTGGTGTTCTCTCGTTGAGTATGGCGGTTTTATCTTTAACTTTGCCCGTACAAGCCCAAACTACCACTACCGATCCTGGAACCGGCACTACTACCACCACTACAATTGACGATCGCAATGATTTTGATTGGGGTTGGTTGGGATTACTTGGTCTGTTAGGTCTAGCTGGCTTAACAGGTAAAAAACGTGACGATGAACCAACCCGTTATCGCGATCCCAGCACCCCAGGGACTTCAACCTATAGAGACTAAGCAATTAAGAATTTGTTGAGAGTTTATCGAGAGTTAGTTGTCAGTTTTTGATTAATAATGCTGATTTTGGATTGGTTATTCGGTAAAATCCGCACATTTTGTTGAGGAAAGCAATCCAAACTTATTTGACTGACAACTAACCTATTTTAGTTTGCTGCGGCTTCAGGACTAGCTGAACTACGGTCTAAACTCTGGTTTTGGCTTAAAGGTGTCCAATAACTAGCAATTATAGCCACTACTAACCACCAAAGACTATTGACTTCGGGACGAAACCAGACAGTATCAACAGTTCCATGAGCCAACATACCTACCATCGAAGCGATCGCACCAATTAACCATAATCCTTCTCTGTTTCCCAATTGGCGCAAGCGGCGTAATTGCATGTAACCAGTATTAAAAGTTACAACCAACAGCCACAGGAAACAACCTAAACCAATAAAGCCAGTTTCTACAGCAATTTCTAGCAAAATCGAATAAGCACTTAAAGCACTGTAACGGGGACGCTGGTAAAGGGGATAGATTTTATTAAAAGCATTGTGACCTGGCCCGATACCTAAAATCGGGCGATCGCGAATCATCTCAAATACCGCATCCCAAACATTGCGGCGAAAATTATTACTGCTGTCTTGGCGATCGGCAAAAATACTAAAAACTCGCAATCGCACAGGCTCAATAAAAATTACAGCTAGCACCAAGACCCCAATTAAACCTCCTAAAATAATTGGCAGCGACCAAGTACGCCAAAACGGAGGCATTTGCACGCTCCACCAATAAATGAGCAATGCCATTACCGTTAATATTGATACTACTAAGCCAATCCAGCCGCCACGACTAAAAGTAAGAACGAGACAGGCACTATTAACTATTAATGCTGTTAATCCTAGTGCTTTCTTATACCAGCTTTGCCAAGCAACAATTGCTACTAAACTAAATACAACTGCTGGGATTAAATACCCTGCCAATAAATTAGGATTACCTAAATAACTGTAAACTCTTGTAGTTTTAGACAAAGGCGAAGTAGGGTCAACCCAAGTGGCTAAAGCATCTGCGCCAAAAAACCATTGTCGTAATCCATACACGCTGACAATGAGCGATACATGCAGATAAAGAACAATTAGCCAAGAACGCAAGCGGGAAGACCTCAACACCCTGGCGCAGAGAGCAAATAACAGCAAATATAGCGTTAAAGTCACTAAATCGTTCAACGCCGCCTTTTTGACTGGTGAGAATGCTGTAGCGATTGCAGCAATTGCCCAATAGGCTAATACCAGCAAGTGAATTGGGGTAAAAGATGAGCTATTGGTTGATGTACCATCATCGGATAAAGTCAGCAACAACCAAAATCCAAAACAAGCTACCAGTAACAACCCTAATAAAGTGGTCGAAACAAACGGTGCTAGAAGATAAATTAAGCTGAGTAAAGCAGCCGCTATTGTATCTCCCCACTGGAGCAAGATACTACTTTGTCGCCAAGACGATAACAGCCCCACCAAAGCACGGTGGATGTAGCTGGTAGCAAAATAATCTTGGACTCGGAAATAAGATAACGTAAATCTTTGCCAGACTAAATTCATAAAACACGCTGTGACTGATTAGCAAGCCCTCAAAGAACTTGGACTCGATCATAATCTATGTCACCGTGTCTACAACTTTTGTTTTTTCTTGCAGATGTGAAGCAATTCTCTAGCAAAAATCACTGGGAATGGTGTAAACTAAACGATTATGGCAAATTTCGCCAACAACGAGCTAAATAGCGGGAATCACTATTTAGAGTTAATATTCTCCGCGTCTTTGCGTCTATTGATAGACGCGGAGCGATGAGTTCAAGTCTGCGAGTTGGACGATATACAAAACTTTGCGCAGATTGCGCTGCTTGTTAAAGGTGAAAGTTGGATTTACGGGAAGGTGAAAAGAAAAATTTTGGATAACTGTTTAGCAGGCTGGAATGTACTGCTTAAACATCACTAACTACTTCTGAAGAAGCTGCTATTTGCAATGGTAAAGACAACACATAACGATATCCTGATTCTGGAGAACCTTGAATAGCGATTTGTCCACCATGTAATTCAGCTAGCTGACAGCTAAGTAATAAACCTAAGCTTTCGCGAGACAAATTATTACGTGGTTGCGCCACATCCATTGCTGCATTCATCGTCATGACATCTGAGTGAGAATCGCTCAAGTGGTTGGCTGTTTCCACCACTAGGGGTAAATTGCTTACAGATTCATGATTGTCTAAATGGAGATTATAATTTCCTGTCTCGCCGGTCAATTCCAGTAAAGATAAGGGACTCAGACGAAAATAAGGATCGACCTCAGTAATACCGTCTCCTAGCCAAGGATGTGAAACCCATACTGTAATGTTGAGCATGTTTTCTTTGTAAGAAACATGAATTCGCACCACACTACCAGTAGCAGAGAGTTGAATCACGCTAAAAATTAGGTGATACAGCATTTGTCTGACTTTATCTTTATCTAAAGGACAAATGCGGCTGTGTCCTGGTTCAATAGATAGACGAATATCTTGCTCGCGACGATTGGCTGCTTCTTCTAGAGTATTGATCGCTTGTTGGCAAACCATTTCAATATCTACAGGAGCAATATTCAATTCGTTGGAACCATCATCCATTGCGCCTAGTTCAGTAATTTCATTGACTAAGGATAGTAAATATCGACCACTGTGTTGGATGATATCGAGGTATTCTCTTTGCTTAGTTGTCAATGGCCCGTATATCTCTCTCCCTAAGACGCTAGCCATACCTAGTACAGAAGTTAAGGGTGTGCGTAACTCCTGAGTTAGCTGTGCTAATAGTTCCAGCTTGAGTTGTTTTGTTGAAACAGAATCTGGTTCTAAAGCAGGTGAAGTAATTTTGATTTCCGTGTTAGGGCGATCGCTAAATGGTAAACTCAGGGTGTTTTGCCCAACACTGACTTCTGACTTAGCTTTGAGCAATCGATTCCGTTCAAATTCGCTCATGCTCCAACGAGCGATGATTTGTAAAAATTCAATATCACGAGTAGTAAAATTACGGGGTACTAAATCCATTACCGCTAATGCACCTAGACAATGGCCAGAAGCATCAATTAATGGCGCTCCCAAGTAAGCACGGATGCCATAATCCTGAATTAACTTACTAGAGGCGAGTACGGGATCGGTAATTTTATGTGTATCGTTTATGACTAAAACTTGAAAGCTGTCTACTACTTGGGTACAAAAAGATTCCCGGCGTAATAATTGACGGCTTTGTGCCAAATGATTCATTAGTCCCAGTCTCGATAAACCGACTGCGGACTTAAACCAATGACGTTCTTGATCGACAAATCCCAAAATAGAAATTGGTGCTTCCAAAAAATGAGCAGCAGTTTGAGTTGCTTCTTCAAAGACAGGAATTGTTTCTGATTGCCGCAAACCTAATTCTGATAAGGCTTCTAGGCGTTGTTTCTCTCTTGTTTCTTGGGAAGTCCAACCATCTTTTAGAGCAGATAATTTGTTTTCAGGCTCTACCATTGCCACCATGACCTTGATAATTGTTTGATACAGGAGTTTATATAACCACTTGTTGTGGGTTATTATTTGCTATTTTTAAGCATTCCCCAAATTCACCTCAGATAAACAAACTTTGAGCAAAATTTTTTATTTTCTTCTGTGAGTTTGTAAAGAGTATCAGTAAATATTCGAGTAAGCACTAAAAGAATCACTATTAATTTAGCTTTTACTACTAGACAGCGTTAGTTTTGGTTTTCACTTGGGTAACATAACAGCAAGGATGGAAAATAAAGTTTACCATGCTGATGTCTATTCAGACTTTTACTTTGTATATATTCAGCGCTCGTTGCTGAAAATAGTTATCTATTGAGTTTCCGATGAGCATAATTGGAAATATAAATAATATTGTCGATAAAATTATCCAAAAACTTTAAATTATTTATTTTAGCTGAGGTTTTCTGCAAATAAAACATAGTATTTGGCTAAGAATTCTACAATAACTTATCTAAAATTAGAGATTTAACGATTTTGCACAACAAATTATCATTTCAGTACCTATCTTAAATAAGAAAAATTTATTAATTTATTTCATCGTTTCTACTGAAGGAAAATCAATACATTATGAATAAAGTAAATAAATATTTACAAGTATTTTTCTCAGGTTAGGATAAATATCCTGATTAGAAGAATCATTATATAAATATTTAGTTAAATAGCATAATTATTATGCTGTCAAATATAATTGATATCTTTAATGGGTAGTTTTGTCAAATAATTAAATATTTTTATACAATATTTTAATTAATAAAAGTAAAAATTAACAATTCTTCCACAGCAGAAAGATTTTCCCGATTTAAATATTGAAATTACCCGGATATATAGTAATGAATAAAAGTAGTATTAAAATTCCTTTTGTTAATCTAAATTTGCAACACCAACCGATACAAATTCAGTTAGAGCAAGCAATCCAGACTGTAGTATCTCAAGGAGATTTTATTTTAGGACAAGCAGTTGCAGATTTTGAGCGAGAATTTGCAGCTGCTTCTAGCACAAAATATGGTATAGGCGTGGCGTCAGGAACCGATGCGATCGCACTCGGTTTACAGGCTTGTAATATTGGTAGTGGTGATGAGGTTTTATTACCTGTAAATACCTTTGTCGCCACCTTAATTGGCGTACTACAAGCTGGTGCTAAACCGATTTTTGTCGATTGCGATCGCCAAACAGCTTTAATTGATTTAGCAGCAGCAGCAAAATTAGTGACACCAAAGACTAAAGCAATTATTCCTGTACATCTATATGGTCAAATGGTATCACCAAGGCAGCTGCTAGATTTTGCTCAAACATATAACCTACTAATTTTTGAAGATGCCGCACAAGCACATTTAGCAGCAAGAGAAGGATATTTTGCAGGTTCAGTGGGAATAGCAGCAGCTTTTAGTTTTTATCCCAGCAAAAATTTAGGAGCATTTGGCGATGGGGGAATGCTATTAACGCGAGATCCAGATGTGGCGCAAAAAATGTTGCGTTTGCGGAATTATGGTGCAGCGCAAAAGTATTTTCATGTAGAAATGGGGACAAATAGCCGCTTAGATACTTTACAAGCAGCAGTATTACTAGAGAAGCTACCATATTTACCCAAATGGAATTGCGATCGCAATCATATTGCTAAACAATACGATCGCGAATTATTACCCTTAGCATCTGCTGGGATTACTCCTATAGAAAATCACAGCGATGTCGGGCATGTATATCATCTTTATGTAATTAAAATTGATGATTCTTGTGCTTTCACACGCCAGCAAATTCAAGACAAACTTGCAGAATTGGGAATTCAGACAGGAATTCATTACCCCATTCCCTGTCATCTCCAACCAGCCTTTACAAATTTAGGCTATCAAGCGGGAGATTTCCCCCAAGCAGAAGCATTAGCCAAGCAAATATTATCTTTACCCATGTATCCAGGCTTAAGTAGTAGTGAAATTACAGAAATTGTAAGTGCGATCGCATCAATACTTAGTAGTTCACAACAATTATTATGCCTTTAAATATTTCCTAGACACCTAAAGCACTCTTGGATTGGGATATTAGACTCCTTCCAAAAACAACTGACAACTAACAACTGACAACTGACACGCGAAGCGCAATAAATTTTGCATTGCTGAAAATCATGGCAATCCAACAATATCTCAAAATTAGGAATACAGAGCAATTACTTAATTTAGCAATTTTAGGCGTTTTAATACTACTTTATGCGCCGATATTAATACATTGGGTTGATGGTTGGTTACATAAAAATATTAGTACAGAACATGAATATTTTAGCCACGGTTTAATCGGTTTACCTTTCGCTAGTTATCTAGTATGGCTACAACGCAAACAATGGCAAAGATTACCAAATATAATTCATCCTCTTGGCGCTGTTTTGCTATTAATTGGGGGAGTATTTTATTTAAGTGGTGTCACTGAGTGGGTTAACCTTTCTTTCCCCGCTATTTTAGCCGGATTGTGTTTATGGTTCAAAGGTATCCCAGGTTTAAAATTGCAAAGATTTCCGCTATTACTAATATTTTTAGCAACCCCAACGTCATTACCTTATCTGATTGCACCTTATACTTTACCATTACAAAGTTTCATTGCTGGTACGGCTGGTTTTATACTCAATCAGTTTGGCATGGAAGTGAATGTTGAAGGTATAAATTTGTTTGTCGGTGGAAGAATTGTAGAAGTTGCGCCTTATTGTGCAGGGCTGAAAATGTTATTTACTACTCTATATGTCAGCTTAATGCTACTTTATTGGACAGGTGCTTTATCTTCACGCCGCACAACCCAGTGGTTTTTAATAAGTGCTGTTGTGATTAGTATTAGTGCTAATATTATTCGTAACACTGCATTGACATTTTTTCATGGTACAGGTCAAGAAGCCGCTTTTAAATGGTTACATGATAGTTGGGGTGGTGACCTCTATTCTGCTTGTATGTTGGTTTTATTAGTGCCTTTGTTGAATAAAATTAATAGCTATTTTTCAATGCTTCCAGATAAAGAATTAGAAGCAGAGAGTGAAACAGAAATATAGATAAAATTTCCTCTTTTTTACTTAGTTAAGGAAACTTCAAAAAATAAATTATCCCAAATTGTAGGGGCGGGGTGACCCCGCCCCTACGAGTTGCAGGGGACTTACAACAAATAAATTACCCATATTTCGCAGTGCGAGCATCTTGCTCGCTGGTGTTCAAAAGCGAGCAAGATGCTCGCACTACAAATTTATTGGGTATTTAAAAAATTGTATGTCCCCAGGCTTAGTAAGTTAATGATTGGGATATTGTTTTTCTTTGGAAGTTACTAACTGATTTTGTAATTTTCAATTATTTCTAAGAGATACCCAACTTCGTAAATAAGTAGGTTATCAGATAACTCTAACTTAAATAAATCAACTATAAATTATGTAAAATGACAGCCAGCAACCTAATTATTAATGCAAGATTTAAGCTTGCACAATATTATTTAAATCATCTTCAGTTGCAGTTCCTTCTATCATCTCTTGAAAATATTGATTGAGTGGTTTTTCACTGCTTACTTGTCTAAGTATAATTCTATCTTGTTTGAAATGTTCAATAACTCTTTTAGCTGTTAAATTCTCTATTGAACCATCTTGGCAAAATATTTTATCATGCTCACGGAATGATAATAAATACAACAAAGACAAAAATGCATTTTGTTTATAAGTATAATCAAAACCTGTATGTGGTTTACTAAGTAAATATTCCATAATTAAGCTAAAATGTTCTTGATAATTCAGAGAATTAACTGAAAAATCAAACTTATAATACCAAAGTAAAATACGACTATACCCCCATAAGTATTTATTGTTTTCTAGTTTATAAAAAGAATGAAACCAATTAAAATACTCATCTTGCTGACCTAAATTTATTGCAACTTTAGCAAGCAATTGCAAATATTCATTGCCTGAAGTAGGATATTGAATTTTATTAATTTTATTAAATATTTTTATATCAAATAAATTTTCTTTTAAAATATTTTCTGAAAAATAATAAAACTTACCGATGAAAATAACTGCTGTATTTAGACAATTTTTTTGTATGGTATTCAATTGCGTATAATTGGACAAATTTATCAATTGAATTACTATATCAACTATTCTATGAAGTTTAGTATTTTTTATATCTTCGTTTAGTTCACTAACGACTGACTGATTGGATGCAGTATTAATTAATTGCAGTGCATATAATCCAGCACTATTCTTATTAATTATTCTAGATGCTTTGCTAAGTAGATCATTTAAATTTATAAAACTTGCTCTCTCAAAGCGTACTCTTGAAAGAGTATCTAACTCTTTTGAGAGATTTAGTAAAGCCATGTTAAATTCTATAAAATCTTGATATTTTTGTAATCTATCAATTTGATTTAAAGATTCTTGCTGACGAGTGCTAGTAATTTTTGCAGGTGGAATATAGCTATAGGATGTTTTTATTCTATCTGCCAGAAAAGTATTAATATTATTATATTTACCATCTATATCTGTAACTTTAAGTTCAGGAAAAGAACCAGGTTGCAGATGAAACTCTATACCTATGCGGACATCCTCATTACCTTCATAGTCTTTAATTTCAATTTTATAGTCTTGTGGTATGCCATGTTTACTGTAATCTTCACCATTTACCTTGATAGGTAAATTAGCTATTTTATTTTTGATGCGGAAAAAATTCTGATCTAAACTAGGAATATTGCCGATTAAAACTTTGCGATCGCCTTCATAAGAAATAGCATCTTCTGGATTAGATAATTGAATCCATTGTCTTGATACTCTCCCTTGAGAGTCTGGAATACCGATGGCGAATTCTATTTGATCGAGATAAATTCCAAAAAGCGGGAAGTTAGACTCAAGTTTTTTCTCCCATATTTGATGAAACTCTTGAAAGAGGGGGTTAAGACAAATAAACTCTGGTAATTGTTGCTGGATGTCTGCAAAAATATTGTACTGACTGACTAGTACAAATTGATATTGCGGGTGTTGACTAGCTAGTCGTCTGAGAGATTGAATATTGATTGTACTGGATACAATATTTGCGATCGCAGCAATTGATATAGTTACTCTTTTATAAAAAATCTGCCGATTGTATAAAATTTCTGTAACAAAATTTATATTTTCTTGATTTATATTAGGCTGGAGAATTTTAACAAGAGAAATTTTCTGTAAATAGCTGGTGAGATGATTAACTGTATCAACATTATTAGCCAATGCAGGAAAGTTATCTGATAAAATTTTGGTCGCTATATTCTTACAAATATTTTGATATGTTTCTTGAGGATTGTAAGATTGTTTGCAACTTATTGCATTTTTAGTGTTAAGAATTGGAATTTTATAAGGGCTGTTTTCTCGACAGGATAAATCAAGGGGAATTAGTTTGAAACTACTAAAATTATCTAATTCGACAAAAATCAAAGATTTATTGATTGATTGATGGCTAATTTGAGAATAATAATTCCAGTAATGATAAGCGCTACTGTATAAATAACCATCTCGATGTTCTAAAAAATTACTCATACTCAGCGTCATCAAATCCACTGTATCCCGGATAATGAATAGGCGCTGTTTTTCTGCTTGCGTTAGTTCCGTACCTACCAAGAGATAATCTAGATTATTTCGGTTTATCGTCAACTCTTGGGGAAAATTTGCATTGATGATAGGTTCTTGAATATAGGGATGATTGAAATATTTTTGTAATAATTTTTTGTATTCTCTGGGTAAATCTTCAGGGGAGGGAACTAATGGCTGAAGTGGCTCATCAAATAGTTGAGAATATTGGCAACATTCAATGTAGGATTCTAAATTTAATAATCTAGTCATAAATTAAATATTTAGTGAGTTAAGATTGTCAATTAATTGATTAACTTCTTGTCTGTTAGTAGTTTTATACATTAAATCATGTAGAGATAATGCCCTACTACTAAAATTAAAGTTAATTCCGCCAATATAAGCGACTTGATTACCTAAAAGAGTAATTTTGGCATGAAGTCTATTGGTTTTGTGTATATTAAATCCTGGTTGATGAACGGGAATTTGAGAATCAACAAATATGTATGTATCTAAATTTCTTAGATCTCTGGCTATGTCTGGAGATGGTTGAAAGCTGCGACTATAAATTTTTACCTGTCCCTGAAAATGGCTCAGTTGTTTTATTAAATCTTTTTGGTATTGGCGTGGTGTTAATAAATTAGGATAATGCTCATATTTGTCATCAGCATAACGATTTATAGAACGGAGACGAAAACCATCATAGCTAGTATCTGGTATGACTTCATCTCGGCTACGTTTGTACCAAAATTGGCGAAATAAATTAATTAATTGTTCGTGATTAGCATAATTACGAGTGACTACACCTGCTTCAATATTAAAATCTAAGCTTCCTCTAGTGATATTTGCAGAACCTAAATAAGCATATTGTTCAGAAATATAGGTTTTTAAATGAAACGCACCACTACGAATGCGAACATTATCACGTAATAGTTTTCTTAAACACCTCTTTTTTAGCTCATCAGAATATTGATAAATTTCTGGTACAGATACATTAATTGATGTTTCAGTATCAATTCTATCAAGGACTTCGTTCCTCAAGTCAGTTAAAATCCAAACTCCTAAAGGTAACTCGCGTGATTTTTCGCAAATTAATTCTGTTAAATTTTCATCTTCAATGATGTAACTGGAAATTAATAAAAATTGACGGGCGGTAGAAATAATTGTGTTTAAAGCATAACGACTGTTATCTCTACCAATTATCAATTTCAATCCTGGAGATAAAGATTGATCGTGACTAATTCCATCGGGTAGGTTGACAATTGGTACTTGATTATATTCATGTTGATAATTTTGAATAAGTAATTGGACAGGTTGTGATAAATCTGTGGATTCGCTTACATGTAATTGCAGATATGTAATTGCTTCTCTTAAATCTAAAGATAAATCCTCTTGTGTAATCCATATTTTTAGCTCAGGATATTCAGGATGGAGAATATAAAAGTTATTAAAATCTAGAGACTGTAAAGCTAAATGTATTTTTTTAATATCTGGTAAAATTTCCCAAAAATTTACAGCAGATTGCCAAATAGTTTCAGTAAAATTATCAGATAAGCCTGGATAAGAAGGTTTTTCTAAGGTAACAGTATAAATCCCTGTTTGCACTGAATCGCTACCTATCCAGACAGGAATTTGTGGATTGTCTGGGGTAAGATTTAAATTGGCTATTGAAGAAATAAATTGATAACGGTATGTGTTTGCAACTTGTGTTTCTAATTGAGATTTTACTGGGTGAAGCAGTTGCAAGGATGATACTTGATATAGTTGATTTTCTGTTGCTACTCCCTGCGCTTGTTTTAACAAATTAATGAAAACAGGTTCGGGGATAAAATTTAATCCAAAAGATTGACGTAAGATTTGCGGGGTGCGCGTGCGGTTTTGTGTTGCTACTGCTTGGATTTCTCGGATGATATCGACTAGTGAAACAGGAATTGAGTCTGTACCAGTCAACTGAATGCGATGAAATTCACCTTGGAGTTGGTACTGAAGTTTCATGATAAAACCACTCCGCGTTCTTTGTATAGTTCTGGTTGAGATAATAAAGTTCGTAGTGGTGAACCGAGTTGTCTCCAAAAATCGAAATCACCAAATAAAATGAGATAGTCTTGTCCTCTGGATAAAGCTATATTGATATCAGATGAAGTCAAATTTTCGAGATTTTCTGGACAATTTATAATCACGATCGCACGTTCTATTCCTGCCCATTCTGCTACTGTACCAATAAATAGTTCTGTAAAGTCTGTGGGAGAGTTAGCTTTTAGCCAATCTCGCGCTTGAGTACAAAATGTAACGATACCAATTTGAGAACTGATTTGCGAATTTAAGGTGTGGAGAAATTGAATAATTTTTTCACTTGTTTGCTGATTGGAAACATCATGCCAAATTAATCTATTTGTTAATTGTGGAATATGATAATGTTGGCGAGAATATTTTGTGTGAATCCAGCGATCGCAGATGACTGGCTCAACAATTTTAAATATTTCTGGATGAATTCGATATTGTTCTGTTAGCTGATAGCGGTAGCTTGGAAGCAAGTGCTGATTTAGGTAGTTAAAACTTTGGGTAAATCTGCTAAAAAATGATTTACCTGCATGAGATGGATGATTATTTTTGACTTTTACATTGCCAAATAAAATCAGTTTATTAGCTAAACCAGATAGTAAAATTAATTCTATCCTACTTAGATATTCCGCTTCCTCCACAATTACTAAATCAAAGTTATTTTGCCATAAAGATTGATGTTGAATTTGCATAAATTCAGCAACAGTACCTACAACTGGTATCTGGGGACTTTCACTGATTTGTGAAACAAGTTCTGCAACTCCCTGTACAGATAAATTTGCATAAAGTTGACTTAGTTTTAATTGCTGTTGTAATAATGGTTCTAATTGTTTGAGGCGATAAGCTAGCAGTTTAACTCTTTCGTTTGTTAAATCAGGAAATTCTGGCTGTAACTGTTCAGTCAGTTGTGCTTGTGGAGTATTTTTAATAATGGGTAACCAATTTTCTAATTTTGCTGTTGTTCTGAGTTTTACTAATTCTCTATCTGGTAACAGATGTAATGGTAAGTAATCCATCTGTGGCTGAGATAAATGTTGAGAATATAGTTGTTCAATTACCCAACTCTGATAATCTTGCTGCTGATTTAGCCAGAAAGGATAACCTGGTAAATTGCGATAGGCGTTAAGAGTAGAATGGTGATGAGTTAAAAGTAAAATTCGTTTTGAAAAGTTAATTGCAGTATGGGCTAGAGTTTGAGCAATGCGAGTTTTACCTGTAGCTGGGGAACCAACAATTAATGCGATCGCACTATTTGATAAAGCCATTTCTAAGGCTAAAGTTTGATTAGCACTTAGGGGAATATTGGAGTTAATCGCTGGAAAATTTAACTGCGATCGCTCTTTTAAATAAACCGCACCATGACAAATTGTCTGGATAATTAATTGCGTTGGTAAAGTGGGGTAATTATGTAGCTGTACTAATCTCTCCCATTGTGCTTGTGCAATTTCTGGTGTTTGATTAGATTGATAAATTAGTTGCTGTAATTCTCCCCAAAATTGTCGCTCATTCATACCGGAAACTCTAGCGCTCTTTGAATTAGATGTGTTATTAGCACAAAAATTTGTGAAAACCCATGTGTGGTGATGATATCTGGTAATTGAACTACTGTCAGCTTGCTGTTAGTATATGACTGTATAATTCCGTTTGGAGAAAATTGATTTGGCGGTACTTGTAAATAAAATATCCAGGCTTTTTTAAGACTATGGACATTCATTAAATTGTTTAAATATTGATTGATTTGAGTGAGTGCGTTATTACTTGGGCGATACCAAAATACCCAAATTGGAAAAACTAATTGCTGAAATTCTAATTGCGCTGAGTCTAATTGATGAATGTCTACAGTGAGTAGTAAATCACTTGAAAATTCCTCAGATGTTTTTTTCAAACTAAAGACGTAAACTTGATTTTTCAGAAATACTTTAACGGCTAGATTTTCTCGTTTATCAATATAGCGCCCTTGTTCAGGAACACTAGTACCAGTAATCTTAAGGTTAGCAGCGAAACCTATGTTTTGAAAACGTAATAGGGCTGCGGTTAATAAAACATAGATAGAATCAGCAAGTAAATAATTACGAAATGACCATAAACGCTCTTTTTCGTACTTTTTTTGAATGTATTCTAAGTAAGCTTGATAAAAGCTTCTATATATAGGGTTTTGTTGTAAGACATAGTTAGGTTTAGTAAATTGATATCGCCTATCTTGTATATCTTGAACTACTGGCTGTTGTTTGAATAAATCAATTGTTAAACTAAATTTGCGGATTTCTTCGAGATATTGACTTGCACCACTCCGTTGATATTGGTAACAATTAAAATATAAAATTTGGCTAAAATAAACCAAAAATTTATTTTCTGCCGTGTTAAAATCTTGATATCTTTGAATGCCCATTAACTGTTGTTTGGCTCCCGCCTTTTCTGCTGGAGTTGAACCAGGACGGCGGATATAGTCTCTCAAACAATAGCTATCCATTTCTTGAATTCTACCCAAAGGTATGAGTTCTGCTTGTCTTCTGAGTTGGTGACGAAGATGAGAGGCGATCGCTTCTAATTTGCGCCGGAGTTGATAACGGCGTTCTAAGCTAATTACTATAGGTATATTCGCCTCATCAACATTAAATTTATTTAACTTTTGTTGTAATTGGCTAACGAGAATTGTGGGCTGTCTACTTTGATGATTATCAAATATATTGGCAAAATTTCCCACTAAAATTCGGATGAGAAAAGACGTTGTATTGTCTAAACGTGTCTCTAAAATATGTTCCCATTCTGTAATTTCTTGTTTATCTTTGATAGTCTCAATATCTAGAACTTCATCAGTGATATGTAGATGATATATGTGTCCAGAAATTTTTACAGGAAAAACATACTCTAACTGCTGCGGATGTTGACTGATATCTGTTGGTTTTAGATAGGGGAAAGCAATTTCATAGACTCTATCAGCAATCGGAATTAAAAAAGATGATGCGGATAATTCCTCTTTTGGATCTAGTGCAATTATTGGGCGATCGCGTGGGTGTAATAGAGTCCCTATAGGTACAGGAGACTCATTTAAATAAGCAAATAAGCTAGGATAGAGTCTCATTTTACTGCTTCATCTTGATACACTAAACCCTGCCATTGAAATTGTCCGTAACGCCCTGCACGGGCTTTTTCAAATGCTACAATCAACGGTTGATCGTTAATTTCTGCAATAATGTTTTTTAATTGATCCAATTCCTCTGCAAACTCATCAATCATCACTCCTCGTAGTTTTGGTAGCAGTTTTTGTCCAAACTGATCTGCAATAGCAAACTTAAAAGCTGCTGAATTAGTGTTGTCAACTCCTGGATAGTTCACCACATACTGAGTAATTGCTTGATAAACACGATGAGCAAAAGGATGTCCCATTTTTTCCATTACTTGATTTGCTCGGTCGAGATAAGATTTTACTTTCTCTACAACTTGAGAATGAGGATCTGGTGTTTTCACCCAAGCCCTAAAATCAGAGTAAGCTAAATATCCTGAAGGTCTAGCACTGGTAGCATGATTATTACTTTGCTGACGTAATTGCAAATTTTGTGGTTTACCAAATGTCAGCACATTGGCTCTATCTAGCACCTTATCAGATAATGTTTGAGTAGTTTCATCCTCATTCATTGTTCCTACAAACAAGAACTCATTGGGAATTCTTAATCTACGTTCATTATCTTGTAATGGTAAGCTACCAACATCAATTTCTAAATAAGTTGGGTGACTGCGACGAGCTTCTAATTTAGATAAGAAATCGCTAAAATAATATTCAACTCGTGCTAAATTCATTTCATCGAGCAAGACAATTACCATTCTGTCTTGCATAGCTGAATCGTGATTATATTGATACAGTCCGCGCATCAAATCAGTGGGCTTAAATTTTTTCTCCACATAGTTATAAAAGCCTTGCAAATCTTGAGGTGAATCCCAACGCGGTTGGACAGCTAAAGTTAATAACTGTGCCCCAATATAATTAGCATATTTCTGTGGTAATTCGCTTTTACCTGTACCGCTAATTCCAGCTAGAATTACCAAAGCGGAAATATCTTGTACTTTTAAAGAAGTATGGAAAGCATGAATTACACGTTCTGGAAAATTTAAGCCTTGAGCATTAATATATTGAACAAAATTATCTAAGAAAATCTGTTCACTTTGTTGAGCATTAACGACAGTCCACTTAGATTCTGCTAATCTTAGCCATAGTCTTTCTCTTAATGCTTGTAGTGCTACTCTAGAACTACTTTCTAGATTTTCAATTTCTCCTTTCAGGCGTTTGATTTCATCATTAAGTCGGTCTTTTTCTTGTTGTAAGATAGCATTATTCTCTTCCAGACTTGCTTTAATTCCATTTAAATGTTGAATATCCCGTTCTAATTGTCTTACATGGGATTCTTTATCTATGATTTGAAATTTTAATTCCGATAATCTTTGCCGGAATTGTTCAATTTTATGATACTCTTCTTGACTTTCTTGTATCGCATGTAATATTCGTTGTTTTTCAGCTTCTAAGCTATCTATTTCTGGTCTTAGTTGATTGATTCTTTCTTCATAGCTTTGTTTCTGGCTAAATATACCGTCATAGGTAGCTCTTAATAATTCGAGTTCTGCTGCTCTTTGCTCTAGTCCTTGAGATGTAGTTGTACGCTCTGCTATTTGTTGATTGAGTAAATTTAACTGTGTTTGTTTAGCAGAAAATTCTGTTTCAATATTTTTGAGCGATCGCTGTTTTTCTTCTAAAGTTATAATTTGAGAACTTAGAGAATTAATTTGACCTTCTAAACTACTTTTATCTAACCTAAATCGCTCAATTTGTGTTTGCAGTTGTTCCAGATTAGACAAGTCTGGTTTATGGTTATTTATTGCAGCAACTCGACGCTCTAGTTCTTGCCTTTGTAAATTTAGAGTTGTTAATCTCTGTTCAAGCTGCTGTAACTCCGCTTGCTTTTGTACAAATTGTCCTTGAATTTTTGATAGTTCTACTTGCTCTTTTTTTAGTTCTGTAACTCTTACTGTTAAATGTGGTAGTTCTGCTTCAAGCTCTTGCCAATTTTTGTATTGAGATAGCAAATTTTTATGTTGATCTACTTGTTGTCGTAGTGATTGGATTTCAGTATCTCTATTACCTTGTCGTTTACTGGAAATAGCAGCGCCTAAAACTACGCCTGTACTACTTCCTAATAATGCTCCACTGGCTCCACCAGCACCACCAGCAAAGGATGCTGTTACACCTACGACTAATGCAGCTGAACCTACTATTACCCAGTCAGATAACGCCCAGTCTGATAAATTCTGCACCCTTCAACCTCAGAATTTTTGACGGTAAGTTTATCTGTACATTCTAGATAAATATTTTTCTACAACGCTCCAGTAAATTTACTGGTATAGCAAACTTATAGTGTTTAAATAGCAGTATTTTTAGGTATAATAACCTGCTTTGATATGGGAAACCTAAATTACTATAGGATATTTAGCTTATGGCATTATTGCTTTGTATATCTAGCTTTTGCTAGGTATTGCCTAATTTATATATTTTGTATTACATTGTCGTTATTTTATCTCTACTAATCTTATTTGATATAGGAACAGAAATGGCACATAAGATAGGCATGTATAAGTCATTTATTATTCCAATAATATAACTAATTCTTAATAATATTTACAATTTAAAATATTGGTCAATCTTACTGAACTCATAACCCTATCTGACAAAGTAAACTTTGCCTAAGTATTGCAAAGTTTATGAATGATTTCCTTATCTAAATTCTTCAAAGAAAGTCAATGGAATCAAGTAGTAGCACTGTTATTATTACTACTACTATTTGCTATTGGTGCTGTGCCTGGATATTTGACAGGAAAATGGCAATGGAAACAGCCGCCACCAATTACAAGTTTAAAAGCATTAAAACATATCCGCAATTCTGGGTTAACTATTCCTGGTTGGGAAACTGTTGAACAGGTACAACAACACATTGGCGAGCAAAAATGGTCGCTACAATTAATTAAAAAACAAGACTCGCAAACTCAAGCCGTATTGCTGTTGTTACCGCAAAACGGGCCGATGGATCAACCTGAGGTGGAATGGACAGAAATTGAAGGTTGGGGAAAGTTACGTTGGCGTAAGTGGGATGTAGCGCAATATCGTGGGGCTAGATTTACTGTGAAACAGCCTAGAGAAACCCAGGTAGAAGCGAGATTTTTTCGTGCGGTTACACAACAAGATACTTTTGCAGTGTTGCAATGGTATGCTGTACCGCAAGGGGGAAACCCATCACCGTTACGCTGGTTTGTCGCGGATCAATTGGCGCAGTGGCGTAAACAGCGAGTTCCTTGGGTGAGTGTAAGTATTTTGATTCCAATGGAACCTTTAGGACAGGTGGAAAAAATGTGGCCGTTGGCTGAATCTATCGGACAGACTGTACAAGGGGCTTTAATGACAGACTCATTACCGAATAATTAGTGAATTTTACTGGTGATGCGATCGCTCTTTTCATATCCTCATTTATTATTGTCGTATTAGGGACTTCCAAGAAATAAATTATCCAATCTTGTGGGGTGGGCAGCGTTCGACTGAGCGCTCACGCCGAAGTCTTGCCCGCCTTTGACTATGGGCGGGCGAGACGCCCACCCCACAATAAATAGTTGTATATTTTTTTATTTGCAAGTCCCTTAGATATTACTTATATTTTGGCGATCGCATCTCGTAATTTCAAGGGACAAATCCAAGACAGTTGAGATATTTACAGAGTAAAATAGCGGCGCAACAAGACTAATTTTGAGTCTAGCTTAACTGCTGACTCAAATGTCTATATTTTACAATTCTCCTATGCGTGTATTCAGCGCTCTCTTCTTTTTCAGCCTGCAACTCAGTGTTTTCTGGACAACAGCATTTTCAGTTGTTGCTCAAACTTTACCATTTCCCGAACAACCCTCAGGTCAAACCCCTTCATCTCCTTCAGCTACTGAGGCTGTACCTGGGAGTTTAAATAACGAGGTTTCCCCCCAACTCAACCGCTATCTTTTGGGGCCGGGTGATTCCCTTAGTGTTGTAATACAGCGTCCTCCGGGCCCCTATCGCTTAGGTGCGGGTGATTCTATTAGTGTTGTGGTTCAACGCTTTCCTGACTTGAGCTTCCAAGCTTTAATTAATCCTGAAGGTAACATTATTGTACCTCTGATTAATACTGTCTCCTTACAGGGTTTAACTTTGGATGAAGCACAAGCGAAAATTCGCTCATTGCTCAACCGTTATGTAGTAGAACCGATAGTAGTTTTATCTTTAGTAGGACAGCGACCAGATTTGAGCTTTCAAGCTGTAGTTAATCCAGAAGGTAATATTTTAGTTCCCCAAGTAGGTACATTATCTCTACAAGGCTTGAGTGTGGAAGAAGCACAAGAAAAAATTCGCCTCGCTTTAAGTCGCGTTGTTACCGATCCGATTGTGGTAGCATCATTAGCATCACCGCGACCCGTACAAGTGACTATTAGTGGGGAAGTGTTTCGTCCGGGGATTTACCCGATTACATCAGTTACACCCCGCGTCGCTGATGCTTTGCTGACATCTGGCGGGACGACAATCAACGCAGATTTAAGACAAGTCCAAGTACGTAGACGGTTGCTTGATGGTACTGTAATTGCGCAAACTGTTGACTTATACACAGCATTACAAAATGGTAGTGCATTACCTAATTTAAGGTTACAAGATGGCGATGCAATTATCGTGCCGCGTCGGGAAATCGGCACTGATAATGGTTATGACCGAAATTTAATTGCACGTTCTACCTTAGCTATCCCGCAGATTAGAATTAGGGTTTTAAACTACGCAGCTGGAGGTATTGCTAATCAAATGTTACCTAATGGCAGTACATTTATAGATGCTTTAGGTGGTATCAATCTTGACACAGCAAACATTCGGGATATAGCCTTAGTCCGCTTCGACCCAGAACGAGGTCAAGCTGTGACCCAAAGATTAGATGCGAAAAAGGCTCTGGGCGGTGATATGTCGCAAAACGTGCCACTGCAAGATAATGATGTTATTGTGGTTGGTCGTAACCTCATCGGTAGAATTACTAATGCTCTCAATACAATTACACAACCTTTCTTTAATGTGCAGAGCTTTATTCGCTTCTTTGATTTCTTTACAGGCGGATTTAGATAATTGGGTAATGGTGAGATTGTTGATTGTTGATTGTTGACTGTTAACTGTTGACTGTTGACTGGTTCACCAATGACAAATGACAAATGACAAATGACTAATGACAAATGACTAATGACTAATGACTAATGACTAATGACTAATGACTAATGACTAATGACTAATGACTAATGACTAATGACTAATGACTAATGACTAATGACTAATGACTAGTTTCTTATGACCCCACCAATTATTAAACGCTACCTAATTGCCTTTGAAAAGTATAAATGGATTGGCTTGGCGAGTTTTTCTTTGGTTGTAGCAGGTGCAACGGTGGTGGCTATCCAACCCGATCCACCAGCTAGTTACATAGCCAATGCGGCGCTGACTTACAATCGTCCGCCAGTTTCATTTTCGGCAACTGGTACGGAAATTCAAGAACAAGGGCAGGAATTGAATGAGCAAATTTTGCTATCAAATGAGATTATTGAAACTGTAGCTGCAAAAGTTAATATTAAGCCAAAAACACTTGGCTTAAATGTTGTTGTTACCCTACCAAAAAAGAATTCTCGGACGGGGCAATTAGATTCGACAATTATAGAACTTAAATATAAAGATAGTGACCCTAAGCGATCTGGAGAAGTATTGCAAGGGTTGATGCAAGCAATGATTAAGCTTAGTGGTGAGATTAATACAGGACGCTTAAAAGCAATTATTAAAAAAATTGATGAACGTTTACCACAGGCTAAGTTGGAATTACAAGCAGCCGAGAAGAAGTTAGAACAGTACGATCGCATTGAGCGCCCAGCAATATTAGCATCTGAGAATGGTAGTTTGTTAACGGCAGTAACTACTAGCCAAAATCAGCAGCGTCAAATTCAACAGACGATTGCGGGGATTAATGCCCAAATTCGCAGTTTACAAGAAAAATTGGGGTTAAATGTTAACCAAGCTTACGTTTCTTCGGCTTTAAGTGCCGATCCCATTATTGCTAACTTGCGATCGCAAATTTATCAAATTGAGTCCCAAGTTGCTTTACTACGCAAAGATTTGCGTCCCGAACATCCGACAATGATTCAGTTACAGCGTCAAAAACAAGCTGCGGAAGAATTATTACAACAACGCGCAGCAGAGGTTGTGGGTGGTGGTGGTACAGCCGCACCCCTAGCTGGTAACGTTTCTAATATTCGCGCTCAAAGTAACTTAGATCCAGCAAGACAAGAATTAGCTAACCAGATGGTAGCTTTGCAAACTCAAAGGGATACATTGCAACAACAACTAGCACAACAAATTCAAGAAGAAGCTAATCTGCGGCAGATGTATTCTTTAATACCAAATAAACAATTAGAGCGATCGCGTTTAGAACAAGAGGTAATACTTAAAAAAGCTATCTATGACAAAATGCAAGCTAAACAAGCCGATGCAAAAACCGCAGAAGCCGAAACCGTTAGCAGTTTAACTGTGGCGAGACTACCAATCATCACCGCAGACTTTGTCAAACCCAAGAAAATGTCTGTCACCTTAGGTGTGGGTAGCTTGATGGGATTGGTGATTGGTGGTGGCGTCATCTTCTTATTAGGTTCATTAGAAGGAACTTTCAAAACCAGAGAAGATATCCGCGAAGGCTTAAAGCAACGGGAAGTGACATTATTGGGAGAAATACCCTTAATGCCAGTTGATGATTTAGATGAAACAGCTATACCCGTGTTACTTTCCCCAGATTCGCCTTATTTAGAGTTTTATGAAAAATTCCGCAGTAACCTGCGGCGGTTGGGTGGTAAATCCTTAAAAATACTGTTGATTACTAGCGTTGGGAAAACTGAGGGTAAGACAACCAGCGCTTATAACTTAGGGATAGCATCTGCTCGTGCAGGCAAACGAACCTTAATTATTGAAGCAGATTTGCGATCGCCTTCTGCTTGTGCATCCTTAAAAATTACTCCCGATTCTGAAGCTAATATTGAACCGCTACGCTACTATTCCAACCTCAGCGAATGTATCCGTTTAGTCCCAGATATAGAAAATTTATACATTATTCCTAGTCCCGGACCTGTGCGACAATCCGCCGCAATTCTCGAATCTAGCGAAATACGGCGGCTGATGGACGATGTTAGAGAACGCTATGATTTAGTAATTTTAGATACTAGCCCCTTGAGTTTATCTAACGATGCCTTATTAATTCAACCTTATAGTGATGGTATAGTGCTTGTAGCTAGACCCAACTATACACAAGAAAACTTATTTGGTGAAGCGATAGACCAATTAGTTGATTCCGAATTAGGATTATTAGGCACTGTCATTGATGGTGCTGACATTTTCGTATCTTTACCCGATACATTTGAGCCATCATCAACAGCTTCATCAAAACCAGAATCAGCATCAGAAGTATCGGTTGCTAATAATTCGTAATTTGTCATTGGTCATTTGTCATTAGTCATTTGTCATTGGTCATTTGTTATTCATAATTTGTATACCAGGTTAAAAAAAGAATAAGACAGATTTTAGGGGCATGGCAATGCCCATTGGTGTCAACTTAAGCCACAGATGGCTGATTGCAAGGCTTACCTACCCACCTTGGAATGAATTCCCAGGGACAAAGGCAAAGTTTACTAAAGTAAACTGGGGATAAGTGATAATTTTAGTTAGCTTTAGCTTACTTTTGCTATGAGACTCAGAATTCATTCTGAGGCGGGCTATGAGTTTCGCGTTTAGGAAACTTAGGAAAGCCACTACTGAGTTGAGAATAGCCGCTATTGAGTTAAGGAAAGCCACTATTGAGTTGAGCAAAGCCGCTATTGAGTTGAGCAAAGCCACTATTGAGTTGAGCAAAGCCACTATTGAGTTAAGGAAAGCCGCTATTGAGTTGAGCAAAGCCACTATTGAGTTGAGCAAAGCCACTATTGAGTTAAGGAAAGCCGCTATTGAGTTGAGCAAAGCCACTATTGAGTTGAGGATAGTGGCTTTTGTTGTTGGTTAGGAGTCGTGTAAAAATAAGTTGAACAATCTAATTTTTGTAGTGCGGGCAGCGTTCGACTGAGCGCTCACGCCGAAGTCTTGCCCGCGCGAGCAAGATGCTCGCACTACTTATTTTTACTTGATGCCTTAGCGAGTTTGCGATGCCTACGGCGGGCTTCGCCTACGCAAATGAATAAGTAGTTACACAAAATTAATTACACAATGTCGGACAAATTGTAGGGGCATGGCACTGCCCATTGGTGTCAACTTAACGTGAAACCCGCTTGGTGAAAAGGTTTCGCCCTCACCCCCAGCCACTCGCTTACCCAATAAACCGCCGTCACCCTCAAAGGGTGCGGCTAATTGAACAAAGCCCACGCAGGTGGGCTAAGAAAATCTAGCCCACGCAGGTGGGCTTTGTAACGTTAGCCCCAGGCTTACAGCCTGTGGGCGGTCTGTTGGGTAAGCCAGAGATACTTAAGTTGACACCAATGGGCATTGCCATGCCCTCTAGAATATATTGGCGCGAGAATTATATAAAAAAACTAATATTCGTCGCGCCTAAATAAGCCAAATAAAGGAGCGAGAATCATTCCAAAAGCAAAACCACCAATATGTGCCCAGTAAGCAACTCCGCCTGTTTCTACACTCATATTAGCTGCTGTTTGTAGACTGGCAACACCAGAAATGAGATTCTGAACCACAAACAGCCCTATTAATATCATTGCAGGCACTCTAATAGTAGTAATAAAGAATCCTAAAAACACTAAAGTCATAACTCTAGCGTGAGGAAACCCGATAATATATGCACCCAAAACACCAGCAATTGCCCCACTCGCACCCAAAGAAGGAATACCCGAATTCATGCCAATAAACCACTGACATAAAGCAGCTAAAGCACCGCAAGCTAAATAAAAAACTAGGTATTTAAAATGACCTAAGCGGTCTTCGATATTATTACCAAAAACCCAGAGAAAAACCATATTCGAGATTAAATGCCACCAACCACCATGTAAGAATTGTGATGTAAATAACGTTGTCCATTCTCCGGCAAAGTTGGCGCTTAATTGTCGCGGTACTACTGCATATAGTTGAAAAAATTGCTCTAACTCGGCATTGGATAGACTCACTTCATGAAGGAAAACTAAGATATTCATCCCAATCAACCCATAAGTTAAGTATGGGGTGATGCGCGTCGGATTTTCGTCGTAGAGAGGAAACACAGGTGTTTTTCCTAATTATTTATTACTTGCAATATAGCTTGAAGGGTGGGCATTGGGCATTGGGCATGGGGCAACACTTCGACAGAGCTTCAGTCAACAGTCAACAGTCAACAGTCAACAGTCAACAGTCAACAGTCAACAGTCAACAGTCAACAGTCATCGCTTCGCTCTTTTTATCCCCAATTCCTCACTCCTGATTTAGGTTTATCGCTAAATAACCCCAAAATGGGGCCGAGAATTGCGCCAAAGAGGAAACCGCCAGCATGTGCCCAGTAGGCGATACCGCCGCTTTCCATACCGATGTTGGTAGGTGTTTCTAGACTGGCGAAACCGTAGAAAGCTTGTTGTATAAACCAAAAACCGAGAAAGAAATATGCAGGGACTCGGAAAGTCGGGAAGAAAAACCCTAGAGGGATGACACCGAGAATTTCGGCTTGGGGAAAGCGCAGAATATATGCTCCCATCACACCTGCGATCGCACCACTCGCACCTAAAGAAGGAATGTTAGAATTTTGAGCAAAGTACCATTGGCTTAATGATGCCAAAACACCGCAAGATAAATAGAACAGTAAGTATTTAAAATGACCTAGCTTATCTTCCACATTGTTCCCAAAAATCCACAGGAACAACATATTTCCAGCTAGGTGTAATAAACCCCCGTGTAAAAATTGTGAAGTAATTAAAGTAGCCCACTCCGGTACAGGTTGATGTACAGATACACCAGCAAAACTCAGGGTAAGTTCTCGCGGAACCACAGCAGCTAAATGTAAAAACCCATCTAAAGCGCGAGGGGGAAGATTAACTTCATAAATAAAAGCCAGTACATTCACCGCAATTAACCCAAAGGTTACATAAGGTGTGATTTGCGTAGGATTATTATCTCTAATTGGCACCACAGGCGTTTATTCCTTATTTTCAGCAACTAGCATCACAATACTGACTTTTGCTATTATTCGCTTCTACCTCATGGCTAAATATGAGGATGAAATATCTGAATATTTGCCTTTATCTGATTTTCAAGCTAAATAGTGATGGTATAGGATTCATATTTGATTTGTGAAGAAATACGTAGGGTGTGTTGTCGCGCAGCGCAACGCACCAACTCCCATAATACGGTGCGTTACACTTCGTGATAACGCACCCTACATATACTTAGATTTTTTCAGAAATCAAATCGGATTCCTATATAAATCAATACGTTTGGTGTTAGCGCCAAAAACAAACATTAAAGCTGCTTTGTTGGGTTTCGCTGACGCTCTACCCAACCTACTAGCTATTCGCTTCTACATCATGGCTAGATATGAGGGTTAAATGTGCGAATATGGTTAAACTTGTCTGTACAACAGTTAACAAAAGTAGATGCATCGCCAAAATGAACTGGTTAGCCCACTTGTTATTATCTGAACCAAATGTTGAAAGTCGCTTAGGTAATCTCCTAGCCGATATTGTCAAAGGTGCGGCGCGCCAGGAATTAAACTCTTATATCCAACGGGGAATTGCTTGTCATCTAGTAATTGATAGATTTACAGATAATCATCTAGTTGTACAAAGAAGTAAACAACGTATTGACTCTAGCTATCGGCGATTTTCTGGTGTACTGGTAGATATTTTTTATGACCATTTCTTAGCAAGAAATTGGTCAGAATATTGCAATGTATCTTTAGATGATTTTACAGCAGAAATATATAGTTCATTTAGAGATTATCCCGGTCAAATACCAATGATGGTGAGAGAAGTAATTTCTCGCGTAGCGGCTGAAGATTGGTTAGGTTCTTATCGTCATGTATCTGGTGTAGAGATAACTCTTTTGCGCATATCAAGACGATTATCAAGGCGATGTAACAGACACCTTAGTTTAACTCCAGCTATCAATGAACTCATCACCCACTATGATGCTTTAGAGTCTGACTTTCAAGAATTCTTTCCCCAATTATTATCTCATGTACAAAATTGGTGTATTACTTAGTTTATCTTACTAAATATCCTTCTCTTCCTTGGCGTACTTGGCGTCTTCGCGGTTTTTTTAATTAAATCTCTAAATTCACAGATAATCTGCTCATCAAAATCATGTTTTTTAACAATTCATTAGAAAATCAACTCCAGCGTTGGCATGAAACTATTCGCAATCAGCCACAAAATCCTCATGCTTATATTCGTCGGGGAATGGTTTACTTTCAATTAGCCAAAGTTGATGAATCTATTCAAGATTTTGATACAGCAGAAAAATTAGATGAGCGTCTTAAACCTTATCTATGGCAACGGGGACTATCTTATTATTATGCAGAAAAATTTGCTGAAGGTGCGGCACAATTTGAAATTGATTTGACTGTTAACGCCCAAGATGTAGAAGAAACAGTATGGAGATATCTCTGTATAGCTAGACTTTCGGGGGTGGAATCAGCAAAGAATTCGCTATTACCTGTGAAAAATGACCCCAGGCGAATTATGCGCAGCGTGTACGATTTATATGCAGGGAATTGTACAACTGATGATGTTTTGAATGTTGGTAAATCTGAAGGAATCAAAGGTAATTTTTACAGTCACCTTTATTTAGGACTATATTACGAAGCTGAGAATAATCTGGAATTAGCACAGGAATATATAGTTAAAGCTGCTGATGATTACAAGATTGATGATTATATGTGGTATTTAGCCCAGGTACATAAAAAACTGCGCCAGTGGGCTTAATTTACTTAAATAAAGAGGTAAGTTAGAAATTTGACTGACTATAATCCCAATCTTCCAGAAAATTACCCTTTGATTGAAGTTATACAACAGGAAATCACAAGCTCTAATATAAAAGTAGGAAGTGGATGTACATGGACAGGAAGTGGAGCAGAACCCCAATGGAATAATTCTAAATCAACTAAAGCTTACGATCATATTGAGCGTCATCATGGGCCAAAACTGACACCAGAGCAGTTAAGGGGTAGAGTAGCTAGCAAAAATAAATATCAGGGACAGTGGCTCAATACTGATGACTGGGTAAATGCAGAGCAAGCAACACCAAAATATCCAGGTAGATATGTAATTGATTTTAAACGTCCTATTGGTAGAGTTTATCATCCTGATGGAACAATAACTGAAAATGTAACTCGTGCATTTGTTCAAAGGAATAAAGATGGTACTCTAAATTCTGCATATCCTGTTCTAGATAGCTTTGTACTTTAAAAATCATTGAGGAAAAATCCAAATGAATAGTACTCAGAAATTTTCTCTTGAATTAGCAGAACTTTGTCGTGAAAAGTGGTTTTCTCCTCCGGAAGATCCTTTAGAAGAACTTTCACATTCAGAAATACAGCTACGCCGTTTTTGTTTTGAAAATAATCAAAAAGTTATAATAGAAATTGGAGATAAAAAACAAGATTTGTTTTTAGATCCTGATATTATTTTGATTTTAAAAGAGTTGCCACAAGTAATCTTTAGATTGGATAGAAATGAAAATATTGAAATAAGTTTTCCAGAGAGTGAAATGACTCTCTATTTCCAGTCTGTAGATAATTCAAAACTTAAATGCATCTGGAGAAATTATGGTGAATCGATAGCAGCAGAGGAATTTGCTATAGATAAATCTCAAGTCATAAAAGTATTAAAAGTTTTTCTAGACAAAATTCTTATTAAAGCTGTTCAGTTAGATTATATTACCCTGACAGAAAAAAATGAATTTTTATTGCCTAGTTGCCAGCCAATAAATAATTAGCTGGCAATGATTGATGCTGCAGAAGCTTGATTTGACAAAACAACCTTTACGGCTGCTGTCTGAGTTTCTGTTGTAGCCTCAATGTATCCATTTGCTGTCTTTGCTGGATTATCAATTGATTTTGTCTCAATTGTCCAAAGGGTTGCTGTCTCAATCGTCCGGGTGGCTGTTGTTGTCTTACCTCATTTTGTAGTCTAAATTGTTCGAGACGTTGCTGTTGTCTGAGCATTTGTTCATCTTGTCGCTGTCTAAATTCTTCCCATTGCTGTTGAGAAGTAGGAGAAGATAATTGTTTACTGAACTGTTTACCTTGGGGTTTTACCTGCTGTAGATTTTGCGGTATCTTCTGAGCAACTTCTGCTTTTACAGGAGAATACATCGCTAAATCTAACATCACGATAGTAAATAATAACCCTGATTTAACTAATAATGAATGAGTCACGTTGCTATCTCCCTGGATCAAAATTAAAAATATTAATTAGGTAGCGATCGCATTATCCGCATCTTTCACAAGCTGTAGGGGCGGGTTTACAGATATGACTCCATCATCCACAACAATTTGGCTGAACCCGCCCCTACGAAATATAGATACTATTTTACAAAATATTCCCTTGCTCAAGCTCATACTTCCGGTACAATAACTTAACCTTGTTGAGGTTCGGAATCTACCGAGAATCCGGTGAAGTTTATTGTAGAGTCTACTGCTGCTAGCTATGCCCCTAAAGTTTACCTTCGCCCTGAGTCAACAGCAAACCTTTGAACTGCGCTGTGACTATGGTTCCCGTCGTTTGGATCGGGTGGAGTTAGCAGAACTAATTGATTTGTCTGAGCAAAATTACTATACTCGACAAACAGACCGCTTACCATATCTCACTCAGTTAGGACGGCGACTTTATCAATGGCTGGATGGGAAAGAAGGATGGCTGAGAAGGGCGCTGGATGAAGCGGATGAGCAGACGATTTATTTAGATTTAATTCAAACCAGTGAAGCCCAAGGGTTAAACGCAGATACAGAAAGAGTGGCGTTGGGATTGGCGCATTTACCTTGGGAATTGTTACATGATGGGAACGGGTTTTTACTGCAACGCCAGGATATTTCTGTGTTACCTGTGCGTGCTGTACAGCAGCGTCAAACCCAGGTAATTGGCGTGCAAAATCGCCCGTTGCGGTTGCTGTTTATGGCGACTGCGCCAGAACATCCGCAAATTCCGCCTTTGGGGTTTGAGCGGGAAGAAGCGAATATTTTACAAGCCACTAAGGATCAGCCTTTGGCGTTGATTGTTGAGGAAAGTGGCTCGGTGGCTGAGTTGGCGAATTTGGTGAAATCTTACCCCGAAGATTATTTTGATGTCTTTCACCTCACCGGACACGGAATAATTTATACCCAAAAAGACTACGGCTTTTTACTGCCAAAAGGCGCAAGGCTAGCAGATAATACACCATGCTTGATTACTGAGGATGAGGTGGGGAATGTGCAATTTACCACCGTCAACGATTTAGCTAAAGCCTTTCGCGGACGCTGGCCTCGTGTAACATTTCTTTCTGGCTGTCATACGGGACAGGTTCCGAACAAGGGGACTGTACCCTCAATGGCGCAGGCTTTGGTGAAGGCGGGGGCGGGTATAGTTTTAGGCTGGGCGCGTCCGGTGTTAGATAATACGGCTATTGTCGCGGCACAGGCACTTTATCAAGCTTTGGCGACGGGGGCGACGGTAGAAGAAGCTGTGAAGGCGGCGCAGCAGGAAATGATTGACAAGGAATGCACCGACTGGCATTTATTGCGGGTGTATCGGGATACGCGAGAGATTGCTGAACTAGTAACACCACTGAGAACACCAAAGCGCGAAAAGCTGAGGTTTACAGTCCCAGAGCAAGAATTTCTCGATGAGCATAATCTAGTGAAAGTTGCTAGTCGGTATGAATTTGTCGGACGCAGACGAGCTTTGCAACGGTGTCTGAAGGCTTTGCGGGAAACTAGCGATTACATTGGCGTATTTATTGCGGGGATGGGGGGACTGGGGAAAAGTACCTTGGCGGCGCGGTTATGTACGCGGGTTGAGTCGCAGCGTCCCAACTTTGCGCGGGTGGTGTTGATTGGTGTTTTAGATGAAAGGGGTTTGCTGAATAAGCTTTCTAGTAAGTTTGAACGGTTTGCTGATGTTCCTGCACTGTTGAATGAACCAAAGGTAACACTTAAAGGGCGGTTGCAAAACTTTTTTGCAGCGATTGAACAAGAACACAACCAACCTTTGCTGCTGGTGTTGGATGACTTTGAGCAAAATATCCCCACAGCTAATATTAAAGATGGTTCGCTGCGGATGACGGCAGATGCTTACAAGATATTAGAGGCGATTTGTGCGGCATTGGCAGAGAATGGGGGAGAAAGTCGGCTGATTGTTACCTGTCGCTATTTGCAGTCAGATACTTTACCACCTCATCGGCTGCACTTGGAATCTTTAGCGGGGATGAGCAGCAGTGATATTGATAAAATTTGCTTTGCTTTAGATAAGGAAGTCAAGCAGCAGTTAAGAACACAACGGATTCTCAAGATTGCTGATGGAAATCCCCGGTTGCTGAAGTGGTTATTAGAGGTGATAAACCAGCCAGGATTGGCGGGGGATGAATTGCTGAATCGCTTGGAGGCGACTCAGCAGAAATTCCGCGAGCATCTTTTGGCACGAACCCTGTTTGATGCTTTGGAAACAGAGGAGCAAAATTTTCTCGCACGATTAAGTGTGTTTAATTTGCCTGTGACAGAGGAGATTGTGAAGAACCTCACCCCAACCCCTCTCCTGCAAGGAGAGGGGCTAAGACACTTGAGCAAGCTTGTCAGCCTGAGTTTAGTTGAATCTGCCACCACTCACCCCAACCAGCCAGTTAATTACCGAGTGGCGAGAATTTTAGAACTGTTGTTAGAACCTATATTGACTGAAGAAGAATGGCAAGCAACGCGACAGGAAGCGGTGAAGAAAATCCATCAAGTTTGGTGGAATGAACACTGCACGGAAACAGAAGCACTAGAAATTGTGCGATTGGGACTACTGGCAAAAGAGCAGGAAATTGCTGTCAGCATTGGGGATAGGATTGCAACCCTGTGGGTGAATAATTCCCGGTTTTTGGAAGCTTTAGATTTATGTGAGCAATTGCTGGCAGTTTTTACGGACTACCGCATCTTGGGAAATATCGCCCGTGCTGAAGAGGTTTTGGGTTTGGTGCAAAAAGCTGTTACTCATTTTCAGCAAGCCTTAGACCTTTGCCCGAAAGAGGAATTAATCACGAAAGCTGCTAATTTCCACAACATGGCAGGGGTATTCGCCCAGCAAGGGGACATCCCAAAAGCGATCGCATTCTGGGAGCAATCTTTGGAAATATGTGAGCAGATTGGCAATGTCCAAGGTAAAGCCGCTACCCTCAACAACATGGCACAGGTAATCGCCCAACAAGGAGACATACCTAAAGCGATCGCACTTTGGAAGCAATCTTTGGAAATATGTGAGCAGATTGGTGATGTCAAAGGCAAAGTCACTAACCTCAACAATATGATTCATGTGATTGCCCAAGAAGGGGACGTGACTGAAGCGATCAGACTTTGGGAGAAATCTTTGGAAATATGTGAGCAGATTGGCAATGTCAAAGGCAAAGCTGTTACCCTCAACAACATGGCAGGGGTATTCGCTCAAAAAGGAGACATCCCAAAAGCGATCGCACTCTACAAGCAATCCTTGGAAATACAACAGCAGATTGGCGATGTCAAAGGTAAAGCTGCTACCCTCAGCAACATGGCAGGAGTAATCGCCCAACAAGGGGACATCACTAAAGCGATCACACTTTGGGAGCAATCTTTGGAAATAAAACAGCAGATTGGCGATGTGCAAGGCAAAGCTGCTACCCTTAACAACATGGCACTGCTATTCCGCCACCAAGGGGAAATCACTAAAGCGATCGCACTGTGGGAGCAATCTTTGGAAATACAACAGCAGATTGGTGATGTGCAAGGCCAAGCTATTACCCTCAACAATATGGCAGGGGTATTCCGTCAACAAGGGGACATCACTAAAGCGATCGCACTTTACCAGGAAGTTGCTGTCACACTTGCACAAATACGGGCTTATGGTGATTTGGTAACAGTTTTAGGTAATTTAGGCGTAGCAGATGAAAGCAACGGTTTGGCTTACCTAGCTCAAGCGGTATGGCTGATGCTGAGGATTCAAGCCCCCTTAGCCAAGATATTGAATTTAATTGTTGGTTTATATATTGCAATACCTCCAGGTGATGAACTAGAAACTTTGCTAGGGAGAACAGCAATGTTCTTTTGCGATTACCGAGGTAAAGATCATCCGCAGTTAGCGGAACTCCAGCAAGGTAGTTGGAAGATGATATCAGAGGCGGCGGGTAGACAAGGAATTGAGACACAGGAAGCGTTTGATGTTTGGTTTATCCAGCAGCGCCTGAATGATCCAGATTATTTCCTTCCCCGACTCAATCAACGCCTAGAGGAGATTGTCGGCGATGGGTGGGTGTTTGAGCGTAGTCAGGTTTAGCCTGTTATCGATGCAGTTTATCAGGATCAACGTTCATCATTCAGGTATCCAGATCCCCGACTTCTTGAAGAAGTCGGGGATCTAAAGTCGCACGAATACACTTTAACTCAAGCTTATTAGGGAAAGTGCGATCGCCTCAATGATTTTCTAGAAGATTTTCCCACTATGAGCCGCCCACAGGTGCAAAAATATTTACGGTGATTGCGATCGCTTCTCTTGGAATAACTAGTTTGTATCCAGAGTCAACCTTGGATAGTCGTTAATGAGTATCAAAGACTGGTTAATGAGGATAAAAGACTCATTCACGAGTATTAAAGACTGATTAATCAGTATCAAAGACTGGTTAACGAGTATCAAAGACTCATTCACGAGTATCAAAGACTGGTTAACGAGTATCAAAGACTCATTCACGAGTATCAAAGACTGGTTAATGAGGATAAAAGACTCATTCACGAGTATTAAAGACTGGTTAACGAGTATCAAAGACTGGTTAACGAGTATCAAAGACTGGTTAATGAGTATCAAAGACTGGTTAACGAGTATCAAAGACTCATTCACGAGTATGGAAATTTAAACAGAATCATCACTGGGTTCGGGTTCAAACTGCACTTGGCGGTACAAATCAGAAATAGCTATTTCTACATTCACTGATTCCAGCAGCAATTTCTCATCCAAATTATACTCAGACAGCACCCATTTACCTTGTTCGTTACGCCGAAACACTTCTACACCTGGTTGCGCTACTTGAACTAAAACATATTCTTGTAAGGTGGGAGATTGGCGATATTTGGCAAACTTTTTACCCCTATCGGCTGCTTCTGTTGAAGGTGATAGCACTTCGATAATTAAGCAGGGAAATTGTACCACTTGCAGATCGGTATCTCGTTCGTCGCAAGTCACCACCACATCCGGATAAAAATATTTTTGCCCCGGTTCAACCTGCACCTTTACATCTACAATGTATACTTCACAGGCGCGATCGCCTAAAGCATCATCTAAAAGCTTAAAGAAATTTGCTGAAACTCGGTTATGGTTGCGTGTACCACCACTCATCGCCACAACTTCCCCATCCCAATACTCGTAGCGTTGTTCTTGGGTGGGTTCCCAAACCAGATATTCTTCAGCAGTCATCAAAATGCTATCGGGTAAAGCAACCATCAGCGCGATCGGGGAATGATTTATTGTTATAGGATAGCGAAAAAAGAGCATTCTCTTTCATCGCTATCTTAACTAAATACTATCGTCCGAGCATTTTATCCCGCAGATGCTTGATGCGATCGCGCAAATTTGCAGCTTCTTCAAATTCTAGTTTTTTCGCTGCTTCTTTCATCTGCGCTTCGAGTTTGACAATTAAGTCGGGAATGTCTTCTAGGGGTAATTCATCGATATGTTCGTCTACAACTTTTAAGTCTGTTGCATTTAACCGTCGCGAAACTTCTAAAAAGGACAAAATCGCATTACTGGATTTTTTGACAATTGGTTGGGGCGTAATTCCATGCATTTTGTTATACGCCGTTTGAATTCCTCGTCTTCTATCGGTTTCTTCAATGGCTTTAATCATGCTATCTGTGAGATTATCAGCATACATGATTGCTTGCCCTTTGACATGGCGGGCGGCTCTCCCAATGGTTTGAATTAAAGAACGTTCGGCGCGTAAGAAGCCTTCTTTATCTGCATCCATAATTGCAACTAAAGACACTTCTGGTAAATCTAAACCTTCCCGCAGTAAGTTGACTCCGACTAATACGTCAAAGCTACCTGCACGTAAATCTTGCAAAATTTCAATTCGTTCAATCGAGTTAATTTCTGAGTGCAAATAACGCACGCGAATACCGTTATCTTCGAGATATTCGGTTAAATCTTCCGCCATGCGCTTAGTTAAGGTGGTGACTAAAACTCTTTCGTGGCGGTCTACTCTGTCTTTTATTTCTCCTAATAAATCATCAATTTGTCCATCTGTAGGACGAACAAATATTTCTGGATCGATTACACCTGTGGGGCGAATTACTTGCTCAACTATATGATTTTCGGAAATTTCTAATTCCCAATTTCCCGGTGTAGCCGAAACAAAAATACACTGATTAACTTTTTGCCAAAATTCATCAGCTTTCAAGGGACGATTATCAGCCGCGCTAGGAAGTCTAAAGCCATGTTCAATTAAAACTTTCTTCCTCGCTTGGTCACCATTATACATGCCGCGAATTTGCGGTACTGTTACGTGAGATTCATCAATAACTAATAGCCAATCTTTAGGGAAATAATCAATTAAACATTCTGGTGGTTCGCCGGCTTGTCTCCCAGCCAGGTGGCGCGAATAGTTTTCGACGCCGTTACAATAACCAACTTCCCGCAACATTTCTAAATCATATCTTGTACGCTGATCTATCCGTTGTGCTTCTAATAATTTCCCGGCTACTTCTAAGTCGGTTTTTTGTTGTTTTAATTCGGCTGCAATATCATCACAAGCAATTTCTAAGCGTTCTTCTGGGGTAACAAAGTGACGCGCCGGGTAGATATTTACAGCTTGCAAACTGTTAATAATTTCCCCAGTTACAGGATCAATATAACGAATAGCGTCAATTTCATCGCCAAAAAATTCAACGCGAATAATTCTATCTTCGTAAGCAGGGCCGATTTCTAAAACATCACCGCGAACGCGAAACTTTCCCCGACCCATTTCTAAGTCGTTGCGGCTATACTGCACAGATGCTAAGTCTCGTAAAATTTGGCGTTGGTTGACTTCCATGCCAATTTTTAAGGGAATCGCCGCTTTGAGGTATTCTGCGGGAATCCCCAAACCGTAGATACAGCTAATGGAAGCAACGACGATGACATCCCGACGTTCAAAAAGCGATCGCGTTGCTGAATGTCGCAGCATATCTATTTCATCATTAATCGAAGCTGTCTTCTCAATATAAGTATCCGTAACCGGAATATACGCTTCTGGCTGATAATAGTCGTAATAACTCACGAAATATTCAACGGCGTTATGGGGAAAAAACTCCCGCAACTCATTGCAAAGCTGTGCAGCCAAGGTTTTATTATGCGCTAGTACCAAAGTTGGTTTACCAACCTTCTCAATTACCGCAGCTACTGAAAATGTCTTACCGGTTCCCGTAGCACCAAGCAAAGTTTGGTAGCGGTTTCCAGCTTGGATACTACTTACTAGTTGTGCGATCGCGTGTGGTTGATCGCCTGTCGGACTAAAGGGAGCTTGCAGACTAAATTCTGTCATACAGTTGTGCCAGAAATACCCTCTCCCATAGTAACGATCTCACCGCCCACTCGTAGCAGCATATCCGTGCAGCTTATCATTAGCAATAGCAATCTTTATTTATAAAATTTTACTGATTGCATTTACTTATGTGTACATTTTGAAGATAATTATACATGTCTCAGGTTTTTTAAGGTTAAACTCTCATATATACAAAAAAATTCACGCCAGTTTAATTATTGTAAAAACCAGTTAACAAATCGGAGGGATTTAAGTTATGAGCATTAATAGCACTGGCAAAGCTGTCAGTCCAAGACAAAAGCGTGCCAAGCTCAAAGGAGAAAGTACAGTGGAAGTAGAAAATAATCAGGGTAATAGCTTGAATACAGATAAAGTAGAAGCAGGTAAAGAACAACCAGTGCAACAAGATGCTCAAGGAACACTTGCAATCTCTGGAATCCGTCCCATAGGTAGCAGCGATTTACAAGTTGCAGAAACCGTCTCTATTGCGGGTGTACGTCCGATTAGCGCTGGTGGATTACAAGTAGTTGAGACATATAACGTTATGGGAATTCGTCCCATAGGTGCCAATACAATCCAAGTGGTTGATAGTATTAATCTCTCTGGTATTCGTCCTATAGCCTCTAGCTCTCTGGTAATTTCTGAAAGCTATTCAGTGTTCGGTAACCGTCCAATGGCATCTAATGAGATTGATGATTCTGATGGTTTAATGGGTTTTCTCGATTAAAAACCAAAATATTTTCCTCAATTTATCAACCCGATTCTCAGCAGAATCGGGTCTATTTTTTTATATTTAATAATTACTAATTTATAGGACTTACGCACCGAACACAAAAACCCTCACAAGGGTGGTCAAAAGTCAACAGTCAATGGTCAAAATTCAGGTTTTTGGACTATGGACTATTGACCATTGACAAAAAGCATGAAAAATATCTGACACTGCGTAAGTTCTAATTTACTCAAATCACCGACTTCTGAAAAAAGTCCTGTATCTAGCAATTCATAATTTTTTCTATAATAATCCTCAATTATTCATAAATACCTATCTTCCTTGTCCTCCTTGTCCTCCTTATCCCTTTTGTTTGCATCTCAAATATATATTTTCTATCTCTATTAGCATAGATAACTAATATATCTTGTGACAGAAGGCTAATAGGAAAACTTTAAGCTACTTTGTAGGAGTAATAACAAAAGGTTTCGCAGTTGTTCTTGAACTTTGAAACCCCATGAATTATTAAAACTAGGAGTAGAATATGAGCATAGAAGATCGCGCAAAAGCCACAGGTAAAAATATTGAAGGTAAAGCTCAAGAAGCTTTAGGAAACGTCACAGGCGATCCAGAAGATAAAGCTGAAGGCAAAGCAAAACAAGCTGAAAGCGAAGTACGTCACGGTATTGAAGATGTGAAAGATAACATCAAGAAAAAAATTGACTAGCACTAAGTCAACATATTAGTAATTGTATGGTGGGCAATGCCCACCATACTTGCATAAATAAAACAATAAATTTAAATAGCATAAATACACCAGCTATTTAATGATTATTCCCTGTTTTTTTAGGAGGTGAAATATGATTCTGCTTCAGCAGAGTCGGAAAATCTTGATGGCTGGCATCTTGATTTTAGTCTTAACAATTACCACTGCCTGTGGTGGTAGTAATGTAGCACAAGTTGACCGCCCAACCAACGCCCCAGCCATTGGTCGCGATGTTACCTATTCACAATTAGAAAGAGGTAATACCTCTTCCGGACAAAATTTTGGTAACTGGGTTGTACAAACATCTAAAGGCTTAGTTAAAGACGCCTATGTACGCGATAACAATAAATTAGGTGTTGTTATTTCTCAACAGGTACGTCCGAATGAAGTGCGACCTTTAGCTAAATCTTTAGTAGAAGGATTTCGGAAGAATTTTCCCAATCAAGATTTAACAGTTTTGGTCTACGCTCCCGACAAAAAGCTGATTTTAACTGCTAAGTACGACACTCAAAGTAGCCAAATTCAGTACAGCTAATTGCTGATTGAGCGAGAAAATAGCCCAAATTCCCAGAATATCAGGTAATAGCAAAACTAACCTGAAAAGGAGAGAACCAAAGTGACAAGCAGCGAACAATATAAACGCGAAATTATGCGAGATTTAGCGCAGGGAAATGTCGAATCTTTAAATGATGTAAACACAGATTCCGGTAACGAATACGAAAACTTTGACGATTTTGCTCAACGCACCACAACAGATCAGCGTCGTCAATTATTCGGTCGTTCTTTACATCCTGACAGAATTCCCCCCAGCCAAATGGAGCCGGAATTACAAAAAGCGATCGCGCAAATCAAACCCAACGAACGGGATGATGTCGCACGCGCCTTTTTCAAAAACCTCAAGGAAAGAGGACTCGATGAGCGTCATCTAGAACAACAATTAGGCCTTTCTACTCACAACCCCAACCGCATGAGTGCTGATGATGTCAGCAAACTCGCATCCTTTGTCTATCACAACCACCCAGATATTTTCCGTGAAGTGTTAGCTGAACAACCAGGTATTATTAAGTTCCTCAGCAATCCAGTAGTTGCGGGTATTATTGGTATCGCCGCAGCTAAGTGGTTAGGTAGACACAAGTGAATTTTCTATTCTCAACATTAACGACATACTGACAACGAGGTGGGTAATACCCACCTTTTTTTGGCTTTACGTAAGTTTAGGGACTTCCAAATAAAAAAACATCCCAATCATTAACTTACCAAGCCTGCAACCTCGTAGGGGCGGGGTCACCCCCATTGGTGTCAACTTAACGTGAAACCCGCTTTGTAGCAAGCTTTTTGCCCTCACCCCCAGCCCCTCTCCCACCGGGAGAGGGGAGCAAGAGATTTAATTCCCCTTCTCCTGGGGGAGAAGGGGTTAGGGG